>NZ_CEEDOS010000072.1:0-11177 GCF_979256525.1 Klenkia sp. AC732
CACCAAGGTGCACAAGGAGGCCCAGCGGTTCGCCAAGGACGACTTCGACATCCTGTTGATCGGCCACCGTGGGCACGGGCGCGGTGGTCGGCGCCGCGCTCGGACTCTGGCTCGCGATGGTCATGCGTGGCCTCGAGGTGGTCGGGAGCGGGTGGGGCGGGGTCCTGGGTGGGGTGTGCAGGTGCCCGGGAGCGGGTCGTCCGCTCCCGGGCACCGCGTCACGGTCCGACGGGTGCCGGCGGGTCAGCCGCCGACGGCCTGCTCGGCGGCCTCGAGGGCGTTCTGGAAGGCCTCGTCCGGACTCGTCCCGTTGGTCGCCACGTCCGTCAGCGCGGTCGTGAAGGCCTCCTGGATCTGGGTGTCGTACGGCCCGATCGGGGTGCGCTGGATGTTGGCCGCGGACTGGCTGAAGATCTCCCCGGTCGGTGCGTCGCTGAAGTACGGGTCGGTGAACCCGACGACCGCGGGGTCCTCGGCGGCCTGCGGGCTGGACGGGAAGTGCGCCGCCTCGGTGAACACCCGGACCTGCTGCTCGGGTGCGGTCAGCCACTCGACGAGCTCGGTGGCCGCCTCGACGTTCTCCCCGTTCGAGGGGACGCCCAGCCAGGCGCCGCCCCAGTTGCTGGCGCTCTGCTCGGCGCCGGGCAGCGGGGCGATGTCCCACAGGCCCGCGCCCTCGTCACCCATCTGCGAGGTGATGTAGCCCAGCATCCAGGCGGGGCAGGCGATGGTGGCGAACGCGCCGTTGGAGAACGCGGCGTTCCACTCGTCGCCGAACTGGGAGAGGTTGGCCGTCAGGCCCTCCTCGGCCGCCTGGCTGGCGAAGCCCCAGGCGGAGTCGACGCCGTCGCTGTCGCCCGGGATCGGGTTGCCCTCCTCGTCGTTGTAGGCCAGGTCGCCCTGGTACACCGAGGAGGAGAAGATGCTGGCCGGGCTGTCGACGAACGCGCTGCCCGCGGGGGTGCCGGGGGCGGCCTGGTACTGCCGGGCGACGTCGAGGTAGTCGTCCCACGTGGACCAGAGCTGGCCGACCTGCTCGCGGTCGGTGGGCAGCCCCGCCTGGGCGAAGAGGTCGGTGCGATAGCACATGGCCTGCGGACCGGAGTCCGTCCCGAGGCCCAGCACGCGACCGTCGTCGGTGGAGGCCTGGCCCCACTTCCAGTCGTAGAAGTTGCCCTCCAGCTCGTCGGCGTTGTCCAGCGAGGCGAAGTCGACGAAGGAGTCGGCGTGGTTGCGGGCGACGTCGGCGATGAAGCCGATCTCCAGGCCCTGGATGTCGTCCAGGCCGGAGCCGGCGGCCAGCCGGGTCTGCAGCGACTGGTAGTACGCCGCGGACTGGGCGATGTTGTTCTGCTCGATCGTGACGTTGGGGTGCAACTCCATGTACTCCTCGTAGAGGCCGGAGTTGTCCAGGTCCATCGTGCCGAACGTGCCCACGGTCAGGGTGACCGGAGCATCGGGGTCGTAGGGCTCGTCGCTGGCGTCGGAACCGCCGCACCCGGCGGTCAGCAGGGCGACGGCGAGGACCGCCCCGGTGAGCGCCTGAGCCCTTCGGGAGTGGGACATCGAACCTCCTGTGGAAGCCGCCGGGGCGGGGCATCGGTGCCCGCCGGCGGAAGCCGTGAGAACGCTCTCACGGGCTGTGGCACAGAGAGTGGTAGCCGTCACAGGGAACTGTCAAGGGTCTGTTCCGGAAACGTGAGAGCGCTTCCACGAAGCCCTTCCCAACGGGCCCCTGGTGCCGCACGATGGGTCTGCGGCCGACGGCGCCGTGACCAGGTCGGACGCCGGGAGGAGCACCGTGAGCAGCTCGAGCACCCGCACCGCCGTCCCCACGCTGGACGAGGTGGCGGTCCTGGCCGGCGTGTCGCGGGCGACCGTCTCGCGGGTGGTCAACGAGTCCCCGAGGGTCAGCCCCGAGGCCCGGGAGGCCGTGCACGCGGCGATCGCCGAGCTGCGGTACGTGCCCAACCGGATGGCCCGCAGTCTGGTCACCCGGCGCACCGACACCATCGCGCTGGTGCTCTCCGAGCCCAACAGCCAGGTCTTCTCCGACCCGTTCTTCGCCAGCATCGTGCACGGGGTCTCCGCCGCCCTGGCCGACACCGACCTGACCCTGGTGCTGCTCACCGCCCGGGACGCCCGCGAGCAGCAGAAGATCGGCCGCTACGCCCGGCAGGGCCACGTCGACGGCGTCGTCCTCATGTCGCTGCACAGCGAGGACCTGCTGCCCGACATCCTCAGCGACGCCGGCGTCCCGCTGGTGCTGTGCGGACGCCCCTACGACGGCCGGGCGGTGGCCTACGTCGACGCCGACAACGCCGGTGGCGCGGCCGTGGCCACCCGCTTCCTGCTCGAGCAGGGGCGACGGCGGATCGCCACGGTCACCGGCCCGATGGACATGATCGCCGGGGTCGACCGGCACGCCGGCTGGGCGCGCGCCCTCGCCGACGCCGGCCGGGCCGTCGATCTCGCGCTGGTCGCGCACGGGGACTTCACCGAGGCCGGTGGGGAGGCCGCGATGGCCCGGCTGCTGACCCAGTGCCCGGACCTCGACGCCGTCTTCCTGGCCTCGGACCCGATGGCCGTCGGGGCGCTGCGGGCACTGCGGGCGGCCGGACGACGGGTGCCCGAGGACGTCGCCGTCGTCGGGTTCGACGACGCCGCGGTGGCGCTGACCTGCGACCCGCCGCTGACCACCGTCGCCCAGCCACTGGACCGGATGACCCGCCAGCTCACCGAGCTGCTGATGGCCCAGATCGAGGGCACCGCAGGGCCCACGGAGTCCCGAGTGTGCGAGACCGAGCTCGTCCGGCGCGGCACGGCCTGACCTCGCCCGTGCGGGCCGGTGGCGTGCCCGCGGGGTGACCGCTCGTGGCGACACACCACGAGTCGGTGGGGTTCCGGTCCCGGACGTCGCCGTCGCCCCGCGTGTCGTGGTGCGCTCGGCGCCGAGACGCCGACCACGGTGCGGCAGGGGCCGGTGGCCCCGGACCCCAGGAGACCACTGCACATGGGCCGCCAGCGCGAGCACGGTGGCCGCGGCCTGGGTCGTGACCCGCCCCCGGGACGACGCGGCCGCCGCCCCGGCCGCCTCCTCCTGCCGGGTCGACGACACCGTCCGGGTCTCGGTGGTGCCCGAGGCCGGGGCGCTGGTGCGGCGCGTGCTGTCGGGGCCGATCCCGCTGGAGGGCGGGGGCTGCACGGTCGCCGAGGTCCGCACCCAGGAGCCGCTGCAGACGCTGGCCGCGCTGTCCGGTGGCGACGTCGCCGCGCAGCCGCAGGTGTGGGTGCCCGACGACGCGTCCTGGGGTGCCCGCGCGGGCGCTGCCGTCGCCTCCGACGCCGGGGTGCTGGGTCAGACCTCGCTGGTGCTGGCCACCAGCCGGGCGGTCGCCGACGCACGCGGGTGGACGGCCACCCCACCGACCTGGGCGCAGGCCCTGGACGGTCCCGGCGTCGCACTGGCCGACCCGCTGGCCGGCGCGGCGGGCCTGGTGGCGCTGGCGGCCGTGCAGACCGCGCTGGGCTCCGGGGACGCCGCCGACACCGCCGTCGCCCGCCTGGTGCTGGGTGCCGGGGGCGGGGCGTCCCCGGGGGCCGCGCTGGCCGACGCCGTCGCCGGCAGCACCACCGCGCCGGTCGCCGTCGTCACCGAGCGGGAGGTCGCCGCGGCCACCGCCGACGGCGCCGGCGACCTGGTGGTGGTCGTCCCCGCCGAGGGGGCGCCCGTCCTGGAGCTGCCCGTGCTGCGCACCGTCGCCGGCACCGACGACGCCGCGGCCGTCGACGCGGTCCTCGGCCGGCTGACCGACGCCGCACGCGAGGGCCGGGCCGTCCGCGCCGAGGGCTGGCGGGACGCCGACGGCCGCGGGCCCGACGACGACGCCGGCCCGCCCGCCGTGCTGCAGCTGGACGCAGCCACCCTGGACGCGCTGCCGGACCGGGTGGCCTCGCTGGTGACCCCGAGCCGGCTGCTGACCGTCGTCGACGTCTCCACCTCGATGGACGCCCCGGCCGGGGGCGGCACCCGCGCCACCCTCGCGCGCGACGCGCTGACCTCGGCGCTCTCGGTGCTGCCCGACCGCACCACCGGCGGGCTGTGGGTCTTCGCCGCCCGCCTGGAGGGGGACCGGGACTGGGCGGAGGTCCTGCCGATGCGGCCCTTCGGCACCGTGGTCGACGGCCGGGACCAGCGGGACCTGCTGGCCGAGGAGTTCGCCTCCCTCCCCGACCGGCTGTCCGCCGGCGGCACCGGGCTGTACGACACCGTGCTGGCCGCGGTCCGGTCCGCCCGGGAGGGGTTCGACCCGGCGACGGTGAACACCGTCGTCCTGCTCACCGACGGCACCGACGACGACCCGACCGGCCCGTCGGAGGCCGAGCTGCTCGCGACGCTGGCCGCCGAGGCCGACCCGGCGCGGCCGGTCCAGGTCGTCGCGGTCGGCCTGGGTCCCGACGCGGACCTGTCGGTGCTCGAGCGCATCGTCGGGGTGACCGGCGGGGCCGCGTACTCGGCCCAGGAGGCCGACGACCTGCGCGACGTCCTCGTCGAGGCGGTCCGCAGCCGGCCCTGAGCCCCGGGGGTCGGCCCTGGACCGGTCGTGGACCGGCCGTGGACCGGCCCAGGTCACGGCCCGGTCGCGGTCGGCGCGCGCCGAAACGCGCCGTTCACCGGCGCTGACTAGGTTCCCCCCATGGCGGACCTCTTCGACGGCTACCCCCTCGGGGAGCAGTGGGACGAGATGTTCGGCGCACCGGCCCAACCCAGGCCGCCTTACGCCGGGCTCTTCAGCTCCCTGCAACCCATGTCCGGGGAGGAACTGGCCGCGCGCGCCGACGTGCTGAGCCAGACCTACCGCGACGCCGGGGTCACCTTCGCGCACGCGGGGGAGGAGCAGCCCTTCCCGCTCGACATCGTGCCGCGGGTCATCGGCTCCGACGAGTGGGCGCACATCGAGCGCGGCGTCGCCCAGCGGGTGCACGCCCTCGAGGCCTTCCTGGCCGACGTCTACGGCGCCGGGCAGGTGTTCGCCGACCGCATCGTGCCGCGCAGCGTGATCACCACCAGCGCGCACTTCCACCGGGCCGCGCACGGGCTGGTCCCGCCCAACGGCGTCCGGGTGCACGTGAGCGGCATCGACCTGGTCCGCGACGAGGCCGGGGACTTCCGGGTGCTGGAGGACAACCTCCGCAGCCCCTCCGGGGTCAGCTACGTCATCACCAACCGGGCCGCGATGAGCCAGGTGCTGCCCGAGCTGTTCGGCGACCACCGGATCCAGCCCGTCGCGGACTACCCGACCAAGCTGCTCGCGGCGCTCAAGGCGTCGGCGCCCTCGACGGTCGGGGACCCGACGGTCGTCGTCCTCACCCCGGGCGTCTACAACTCCGCCTACTTCGAGCACGCCCTGCTCGCCCGCCAGATGGGCGTCGAGCTGGTCGAGGGCCGCGACCTGGTCTGCTCCGGCGGCCAGGTCAGCATGCGGACGACGGACGGCCAGCAGCGCGTGGACGTCATCTACCGGCGCATCGACGACGAGTTCCTGGACCCGGTGCACTTCCGGTCGGACTCGGTGATCGGCTGCGCGGGCGTCCTCAACGCCGCCCGGGCCGGCCGGGTGACCATCGCCAACGCCGTGGGCAACGGCGTCGCCGACGACAAGCTCATCTACACCTGGGTCCCCGACCTGATCCGGTACTACCTGAACGAGGAGCCGGTGCTGGCCAACGCCGACACCTACCGCCTGGACGACGCCGACGCCACCGAGTGGGTGCTGTCGAGCCTGGACCAGCTGGTGCTCAAGCCGGTCGACGGCTCCGGCGGCAAGGGCATCGTCATCGGCCCGCGCGCGGACGAGAAGACCCTCGCCGAGCTGGCCGTGAAGGTGCGCGCCTCCCCGCGGGACTGGATCGCGCAGAAGCCGATCGGGCTGTCGACGTCCCCGACGCTGATCAACGGCAAGATCGCGCCCCGGCACGTGGACCTGCGGCCCTTCGCGGTCAACGACGGCACCGACGTGTGGGTCCTGCCCGGCGGGCTGACCCGGGTCGCGCTGCCGGAGGGCGAGCTGGTGGTCAACTCCAGCCAGGGCGGTGGCTCCAAGGACACCTGGGTGATCTCCGGACCGCGCCCGGCCACCGAGGCGCCCCCGGCCGACCGCACCCAGATCGAGTTCACCACCGCGGACCTGCCGGCCGAACCGCCGGCCCAGGACCCGGGCCCGGCCAACGACAACGCGATCGCCCAGGGCCAGCAGCAGCAGCAGGGCCGGGAGTCGGAGGCCCTCTTCCCCCTCGACACCCGCGAGCTCGCGCCGAGCCTCCGGAAGGGGCCGTAATGCTCAGTCGCATCGCCGAGTCGCTGTTCTGGATCGGCCGCTACGTGGAGCGCGCCGACGACACCGCCCGCATCCTCGACGTGCACACCCAGCGGCTGGTCGAGGACCCGTGGATCGACGAGCAGCGGGCCTGCCACAACCTGCTGGCGCTGATGGGCGTGCCCTGCCCGCTGGAGGAGGCCGACACCGAGCGGGTGCTGAGCACGCTGGCCTTCGACCGGGTGGCGCCCAGCTCCATCGTCGGCGCGCTGTCCGCGGCCCGGGAGAACGCCCGCGGTGCCCGAGAGGTGCTGTCGGCGGAGATCTGGGAGTCGCTCAACGTCACGCACAACGCGCTGCCCCAGCAGCGCACCATGGCCCGCCGGTACGGCCCGCACTCGCTCTACCGGTTCGTCCGGGAGCGCTCGGCGATGGTCTTCGGCCTGGCCGACGCCACGATGAGCCGGGACGAGAGCTGGCTGTTCCTCATCCTGGGCCGCTCGCTGGAGCGGGTCGACATGACCAGCCGGATGCTGTCCACCCGGGTCCTGGCCGGGGACGCCGCGCCGTCCTGGACGCTGGTGCTGCGCTCGACCGGGGCCTACGAGCCCTACCTGCGCACCTATCGGGGCGCGGTGAACTCCAGCCGGGCGGCGGAGTTCCTGCTGCTGGACCGGCTCTTCCCGCGCTCGGTCTTCGCCGCCCTGGAGCAGGCCGAGGGCTGCCTGGCCGAGCTGGAGCGCTCCAACGTCCGTGACGGGCACCGGATCGGTGTCTCCGGGGAGGCACACCGCATCGTCGGGCGGGCCCGCACGATGCTGGAGTTCATGGGCACCGACGAGATCCTGGCCAAGCTGCCCACTCGTCTCGACGAGCTGCAGCGCACCTGCTCGGCCGCCAGTGAGGCCGTCACCAGCAGGTTCTTCACCGAGCAGGCGCCCCAGGTGTGGGTGCCGGAAGGCGTGGGGTGACCCCGGTGGGGCAGCACCAGTCGCAGGGGCCCGTCGTGCGGGCCTCCTCCGTGCAGACCGGTCAGCAGGCCGCCCAGTCGCAGTCCCAGGTCGCACCGACCCCGGACCGGTGGCGGCTGCAGGTCGTGCACCGGACCCGGTTCCGCTACGGCGGTCCGGTCCGGACCTCCTACAACGAGGCCCGGATGACCCCGGAGAACACCACCCGGCAGACCACCCTGCGCTCGCGGGTGGAGATCGAGCCGGCGGCCACCGTGCACGCCTACCGGGACTACTGGGGCTCCACGGTCACCGCGTTCGACCTGCACGGCCCGCACACCGAGCTGGCCGTCGTGGCCACCTCCGTGGTCGAGGCCGGGCTCGAGCCCGACCCGGCACCAGTCGTGGACTGGGCGCAGCTGGCCACCGCCGACGTCGTCGACCGGTTCGGGGAGATGCTGCGCCCCACGCCGTTGACCGCGATGGACGCCCCCGTGGTCCGCGCCGTCCGGGACGTCGTCGGGGACGCCGACCCGCGGGAGGCCGGGCACCGGGTGTGCCGCTTCGTGCACGACCACATGCAGTACCTGTCCGGGTCGACCAACGTGAAGACCAACGCCATGCAGGCGTGGACGTCGGGCAAGGGCGTCTGCCAGGACATGGCGCACGTGTCCGTCGGGCTGCTGCGTGCGCTGGGCATCCCGGCGCGCTACGTCTCGGGCTACCTGCACCCCCGCCCCGACGCCCCGGTCGGCGAACCGGTCAAGGGCGAGAGCCACGCCTGGGTCGAGTGGTGGGACGGCAGCTGGACCGGCTACGACCCCACGAACGTCGTGGAGATCGGCACCCGCCACGTGACGCTGGGTCGCGGCCGGGACTACAAGGACGTCCCGCCGCTCAAGGGCATCTTCTCCGGCCCGCGCAGCGAGGGGCACTCGGTCGTCGTGGAGGTCACCCGGCTGGCCTGACCCGGGCACCGCCGTGTGACCTGCACGAACGCGACACGATCTGTTGTCACACAGCCTCCGGACCGACGGTCGTCGGGTGGGGGACGCTGCCTGCGGTCGGGCGCCACGTCGGCGCCCGTGAGGCGGGGAGTGCGCGTGCGGACGAGTTCGACGACGAGGGCGGCCGCGGTGGCGCTCAGCCTGGGGCTGCTGCTCACCGGCTGCGAGACCGGCGGCGAGGAGGTCCCCGAGGAGACCGGTGCGGCCGCGGGCGAGGGCTGGACGGTGATGCTCTACTCGATGGCCGACACCGACCTGGAGGCCGCGCTGCTGGGCGACGTCGGCGAGCTCGCCGGGGTCGGGTCGCAGGGCGAGCTGAAGATCGAGGCGCTGGTCGACCGGGCCGCCTCGGACGAGGAGCCCAGCTACAGTGGTGCCGACCTGCTCGACGCCGGCGCCTGGTCGGGGGCGCGTACCTTCTCGGTGCAGCCCGACAGCCTGGAGCTGCGCGAGGACCTGGGTGACGTCGACACCGCCGACCCGCAGGTGCTGGCCGACTTCATCGCCGCCAGCGTCGAGGCCTCGCCGTCCGAGCACTACGCGCTGGTCCTCAGCGACCACGGGGCGGGCTGGCCCGGCGTCGGCGCCGACGAGTCCGCCGGCCAGTCCACGATGGACCTGGCCGGCCTGCAGACCGGCATCTCCGACGGCCTGGCCGCCGCCGGGCTGGACCGGCTGGACCTGGTGGGCTTCGACGCCTGCCTGATGGCCACCTACGAGACCGCCGCCACGATGGCCCCGCTGGCCGACCGGATGATCGCCTCCGAGGAGCTCGAGCCCGGACACGGCTGGGACTACGCCGCCTTCGGCGTCCTCACCGACCCCGCGACCGACGTGGACACCCTGGGCCGGGCCGTCGTCGACGGCTTCAACGCCCAGGCCACCGCGGAGGACACCGTCGACCAGACGACGCTGTCGCTGATGGACCTCACGCAGCTGCCCGCCCTGGACGAGGCGATGACGGCGCTGGCCGGGGTGCTCACCGACCGCGCCGCCGACCTGTCCCCGGCTGTCGGCAAGGCCCGGTCGACGACGCTGGCCTTCGGCGCCGACCCCGACCCCTCGCGGTCCACCGGGCAGGTCGACCTGGGGCAGCTGGCCGGTGAGATCAGCGTCGCCGCCCTCGACGTCGCCGACGAGGCCGACGCCGTGACCCGGGCACTGGGCGACGTCGTCACCTACCAGGTCGACGGCAAGGCCTACCTGGGCGCCACCGGGATGAGCGTCTACTTCCCGGAGGAGGCCGAGTACTACGCGCCGGCCTACGCCGACGTCGTCGCGGCGGGTGCCTGGTCGGCGTTCCTGGACGCCTACTACGGCGCGGGGCAGGCGGTGCCGGAGGGCGACCAGCCCGCGTTCGAGACCGGGGACGGGCTCAGCGTCGCCTTCGACGCCGACGGCCTCACCGTCTCCGCGCCGCTGGCCGCCACCGGCGCCGACTCGGCCGCCTCGGCCCGGGTCGTCTACGGCCAGCGCCAGGACGACGGGTCGCTGCTCATCACCGGTGACGAGGAGGGCACCGTCGGCGAGGACGGCACCGTCTCGGGGTTCTACGACCTGACCGGGTTCACCATCACCGACGGCCAGGACACGATGGACGCCTACCTGTCCCTGGACAGCGACGAGGACTCCCCGCTGTTCACCGTGACCGTGCCGCTGGACTACGTGGCCCCCGGTGGCAGCCGGGACGCAGCCGAGCGCATCCGGCTGTCGATCACCATCGACCAGGACGCCGGTGAGGTGACCTCGGAGGCCTACTACGCCGAGTCCGGTGACGGCCTGCTGGCCGAGTTCACCCCGGACCCGGAGGGCCTGGTCTTCACCCTGCTCCAGGCCGAGGACGGCTCCTGGGTCTCCCCGGAGGGACCGGGCCTGTTCGCCGACCTCCCGGGCCTGCAGTACGGGTTCGACCGGCTCCCCTCGGGGACGGCGCTGTACGTCGCGCTGCTGGTCGCCGACTTCGCCGGCAACGAGACCGCCCTGGACGCCGAGGTCACCGTCCCCTGACCTGACGCCCGACCGCGAACGGCCTCCCGCACCGGTGACGGTGGGGGAGGCCGTTCGTGCGCGCGGGGGTGGTCAGGGGGTGCGGCGACCGGCGTCCGGCAGGAGCAGTCGGGCCGGGAGGCCGGCGGCCTCGCCCGCGGGCGTCATCGGCGGCTGGCGCTCGACCGACGGCGGGACCCGGGCCCGCCAGGCGTCGGACTGGGCGGACAGCCACGCGTCGCCCAGGTCGGTGAGCCGGCCGTCGCCGCGCAGCGGTGCCCAGCCCAGCCCGATGCGGACCGCGTCGGCGGTCGCGACCAGGCGGGTGCCGATGCGGCGACGGCGGTACCGGGCGGCCACGTACACCTGGTCGACCGCGCCGGAGGTCGGGGACCAGCGCACCGCGCCCACCTGGTCGGCCCAGGTGACGCCGGCGGTGGCCAGGTCGTCGACCCCGACGACCCGTCCGTCGCCGAGCGCGTCGGTGGAGAAGGCCACCAGGTCCACGGCGTCCCCGCTCCCGGCTGGCCCGAGGGCGAACCAGAGGTGCGGGGAGCCGGGCGCCAGGTCGGGGGACACCCGCACCAGGGCGGGCACGTGCCCCTCGTCGTGTACGTGCGCCTCGGCCAGCCACCCGGCCGGGTGCGCCGGGGGGCCGGGCAGGTCCACGACCGTCCCGTCGGGGAAGCCGGGACCGGCCACGGACACCAGGACGCTGCGGCCCTCGGGTGTGCGGTGCCGGCCGTACCAGACCGCGGTCCCGAGGGTCCGCGGCCTGCCCGCAGGGGTCACGCCCGCTGACGCCGCCGGCCGGTGGCCACGGTGAGGGCGGCGCCGGCGCCCAGGGCGAGGACGCCGAGACCGACCAACGGGCCCACCTCGGCGCCGGTCGTCGCCAGGGCGGGCGACCCGGCAGC
>NZ_CEEDOS010000073.1:0-11044 GCF_979256525.1 Klenkia sp. AC732
GGTGCGGTCTGTCGGGTGGGGCGGTCAGGCGGCGCGGACGGGGCGGGCCCGTCGCGCGAGCAGGTACAGCTCACAGCCGAGGCAGAAGCCCACGGCGGCGTTGAGGAGGGCGGCCACCAGGGCCAGCCCGGTGGCGACGGCGCCCAGGACCGGCGCCCCCGCCAGGTACCCGACGGTCCCCACCAGGGCGAAGACCAGGCCGACGAGCTGGGCGAACCGCGGCGGCGCCTCGGCCTCCCGCTCGGTGACCGAGCCCAGCCGGGGGGCCACGAGCACCCGGAACAGCAGGCCGTAGGGCGCGTACCGCAGGCCGGCGAGACCGCCGACGGCGAAGACCACGGCCTGCACCGCGAGCAGCCAGCCGTTGCCGGTGAGCAGCACGACGACCAGGACGACGGTGGTGACCCACGCGCCGAAGCGCGGGCCACGGACGTCGACCATCGGCCCACCGGTGGCGGGCGGGGACGTACGGGGGTGCTGGGGGGATGTCACGGTGTGGGGCCTTCCGACGGCGGTCAGGGCGCGTCGAGGCGGGTCGTCAGCCTCGTCAGGAGGCGCGACACAGGCAGCTGCCCAGGCGGCACAGGTCCACTGTGCGTCGCTGAGTCAGCAGGGTGCCCACGGCGCGAGGGTAGCAACACCCAGGTCGGGGCGTGATCACGAGGTCCGGACCGCCGGTGCGTGCGCGTCGACGATGGCCGTCAGCTCGTCGGGGCGGGGGGCTCCGCTGCTGCGCCCGAGCACCCGGCCGGACCGGTCCAGGTAGAACAGCGTGGGCGTGCGCCGGACGTCCAGCGCACGCACGGCCTCCAGCTGGCTCTCGGCGTCCACGTGGACGGCGGCCAGGCCGGGGCGGGTGGTCTGCAGCTGCGCCAGCCGGGCCTTGGTCGCGCGGCAGGGCGCGCAGAACGCGGTGGCGAACTGGACCACGGTGAGGTCGGCGTCCTCGGGGCGCACACCCAGCGAGCGGAGCACCTCGGTGTCCCTGGACCCGGTCACGTCGGCCTCCTCCTCGGTGGGGCGGCGGACCGCGCCGCTGCGGGTGCGCAGCCACCAGGCCGCGAGGCCGGTGAGGGCCAGCGCGACGAGCAGCACGACCAGACCCGTCGTCTCCACGTCCCGCCCAACACGACCGGCCTGGTGGGGATTCCCGTCAGCGCAGGACGGTGTCGGTGGCCTCGACGGTGAGGTCCACGCCGGAGTCGGTGGTGGTCAGCCCGGTGAGCTGGAGCCCGAAGGGCAGGGCGGGCACGGTGTAGCGGAAGTCGAGCAGGTCCTGGGCGGCGTCGAGCAGGAAGTCCGGGACGTCGACCCCGGCGCCGGCGGCCTGGTCGACGGTCACCACCAGGTCCTGCCCGTCGAGGGCGACCTGCCCGGCGGCGGTCAGCCGGACCGACTGCCCGAGCACCTCCACGGTCCGGGTGACGCGGACGCCGTCGCCCTCGCGGGACAGCTGGGTGTCCCCGTCGAGCTGGGAGGAGAGCAGCCCCCAGGACAGCGAGGCCCGCCCGTCCACGTGCTCGACCGGGATCTCGGCGACATCGCCGGCGATCACGTCGGACAGCGGCAGCTGCACCCCCTGCAGGGAGACCTCCGCGGTGCCGCCGTCGGGGAGGCCCAGCTGGTCGGCCGTGAGCGCGAGCCGGACGTCCTCGTAGCGACCGCCCAGGGCCTGGGTGAGGAACGGGAACCCGGTGATGTCGACCTCGGGCTCACCGGTGAGCTGTCCGCGCTGGGCCACCTGGGCGGCGACCTGGTCCTCCGCGACCACGACACCGACCCGGTCGGCGGCCACCAGCAGGCCGAGCAGGACGAGGACGGTGATCAGCAGGCCCTTCACCGGGCCCAGTGTCCGGCGTCAGAGGCTGGTCTGCAGCGCCAGGAAGAAGGCCACCGGGGTGGCGGCGGCGAGCGGCAGGGCGGCCTGGACGACGGGCAGCGCCCAGCCCCGCTGCGGGCGCTCGGCGACGACGTAGGACGCCCCCACGGCCATCAGCGCCGCGACACCGCCGATCGCCGCCCCGTAGGTGGCTGCCGACAACGCGTCGACCAGGTCGTCGGGCGAGCGGCGCAGCAGCGCGACGCCGACCCCGGCCAGCACCGCCAGGACCAGGCCGACCAGCCCGCGGGGCACGCCCTGGGCGATCTGCGGCCGGGGCAGCACCAGGTCGACGAGGTGGCCGACGAGCAGCGCCGCGGTCACCACCAGCACGGCGCTGGTGGCCAGCCGGTCGCCGTCCGCGCTGCGACCCAGCGCCAGCAGCACCGACAGGGCGACGACGGCGCAGACCAGCAGCACCACACCGGCCAGCGAGGCCACCAGGTAGCGGCGGGGTGCGGGGCGGGCCATCTGGTGCACGAGGGCCACCAGCAGGCCGGGCCCCAGGACGAGCAGCAGCGACCCCAGCTGGGGGCGCTCGGGCAGGTGCATGAGCAGGTCGGCACCGACGGCGGCGGCGACCCCGATGCCGAGGGACCCGACGAACCCGCGGATGCCGGTGGCGACCACCCAGGCGCCCACCAGCGCCAGCTGCACGACGAGCACGCCGACCAACCGGCCGGTGTCACCCAGGGCGAGCGGGCCGCCGACCAGCAGCGCCCCCGCCACGACGACGGCGCCCGCGGCGGGCAGGTGGTGCGCCCCGCGCGGCAGCTCGGTCTCCAGCGCTGAGTGGCTCACCCGCGCATGGTCCCACCGTCGGTCGCGGACGCCGTGGAGGTCGCGACCCCGGGGGTGCTGCCCGGGACGCGGCCCACGGTGTCCCGCGCCCAGCGGCCGATCCGCTCGGCGAGCGGGCCGGACATCCCGCTCTCGGCGTGCCCCATGCCCGGGACGGTCCAGACGGTGGCAGCGGGCCCGGCGGCCCGGGCGAGTGAGCGGACGTGCTCGAGGGGGAAGTACGCGTCCTGGTCACCGTGCACCAGCAGCAGCGGCGTGGGCGCGATGGAGCTGACCAGCTGCACCGGCGCCGGTGGGCTTGCCGCCCACGGCGGCGCCAGCCGCACGCCCACGACCCGGGAGCCCAGCCGGCGCCCCAGGGTGGTCTCCAGCATCCAGTGCACCCGCCGCATGGGCAGCGTGTCCCGGACGAACCACCGGCTGACGGCGCTGACGCCCACCACGGCGTCCGGGCGCGACGTGCCGATCGCGGCCTGCCGCAGCGCGGCGCCCCCGCCCATCGACAGCCCCAGGCTCACCACGGTCCGCGCCCCGTCCGCCCGGGCGGCCGCGACGGCCGCGTCGACGTCGAGCAGCTCGGGGTCACCGCCCACCCCGGACTCCCCGCCGGAGCGGCCGTGGCCGCGGAAGTCCACGCCCCGGACCTCGCCGAACCGGGACAACCAGGAGGCCAGCCGCAGGAACGGCTGCCGCGCCGTGGAGTTGGTGAACCCGTGCGAGACGACGAAGGTCAGCGGTCGCTCGTCGGGCCCCAGCGGGGCCGGCAGCGCCGCCGGGACGACGATCCCGTGCAACCGGACGCCGTCGGCGGTGCGCACCGTCACCTCGGTCCGCGCGACGGAGAGGGTCTCAGGACGGCGCACGTCCGCTATCCTGCCAACTCACCTCGACACCGGTGTCGAAGGCCGCGCACCACAGGCGACAGCCAGTACGACGTGTGAGGAGATCGACGTGCGACTCGTGCTCATGACGTCCGCCCGGCAGGCCACCACCGAGGTGTTGCCCGCGCTGGGCCTGCTGGCCCACCAGGTGCGGGTCGTCGCGCCGGAGCTGTCCAGCCTGCTCGACGGCGACGCCGGCGACGTCGTCCTCGTCGACGCCCGCCACGACCTGGTCTCCGCCCGCACGCTGTGCGCGCTGCTGTCCTCCACGGGGGTCGCCGCCTCGGTGGTCGCCGTGCTGAGCGAGGGCGGCCTGGTCGCGCTGTCCGCCGACTGGGGCGTCGACGACGTGGTCCTGGACACCGCCGGCCCCGCCGAGGTCGACGCCCGGCTCAAGTGGGCTGCTGCCCGCCGGGTCGCCGCGGCCACCCCGAGCGCCGCCGACGACGGCGGGGTCACCAAGGCCGGCGAGCTGGTCATCGACGAGCACAGCTACTCGGCCAAGCTCCGGGGCCGCCCGCTGGACCTGACGTACAAGGAGTTCGAGCTCCTCAAGTACCTGGCCCAGCACCCGGGCCGGGTCTTCTCCCGCGCGCAACTGCTGCAGGAGATCTGGGGCTACGACTACTTCGGTGGCACCCGCACCGTCGACGTCCACGTCCGCCGGCTGCGCGCCAAGCTGGGCACCGAGCACGAGGCGCTGATCGGCACCGTGCGCAACGTGGGCTACAAGCTGGACCAGCAGGTCGCCGACGCCACGGCCGCGGCGAACACCGCCGCCGAGACCGCCGTGCTGTCCGACAGCCGTTCCCCGCTCGCCTGAGACGTCCGTCCTGAGCACCCCCCTGCCTCCCGTCCGGGACGTCGACCGGCTCGCTGCCGACGACGTCCCGGCGGTGCTGGGGCTCCTGGCCGCGGCCACCGCCGCCGACCGGGTGCGCCCGGTGTCGGAGGAGGCCGAGCTCCGGCTGCAGCACGGCGGCCCGGGCGAGAGCCGGGACCTGCTGGCCGCCCGGGACGGCGCGCTCGCCGGCTACGCCCGCTTGGAGGTCGACGGTGCCGAGTGCGAGGCCGAGCTGGTCGTCGCACCGCCCGCCCGCCGCCAGGGCGTGGGCAGTGCACTGCTCACCCGGCTCGAGGAGCTCGCCGGGGACCGCCCGCTGCGGGTGTGGGCGCACGGCGAGCTGCCGGGGTCGCGTGAGCTGGCCACCGGCCGCGGCTACGACCGGGCCAGGACCCTGCTGCAGATGCGCCGCCCGCTGGCGACCGTGGACCCCGATCCCCGCCCGGCCCTGCCGGCCGACGTGGTCGTCCGGGCCTTCCGGCCCGGGGTCGACGAGGACGCCTGGCTGCGGGTCAACTCCCGAGCGTTCAGCCACCACCCCGAGCAGGGCGGCTGGACGGCCCAGGACGTCGCGCTGCGGGAGGCCGAGGACTGGTTCGACCCGGCCGGGTTCCTGCTGGCGTGGCGGACGGCGTCCGACGGCTCCGAGACCCTGCTGGGCTCGCACTGGACGAAGGTGCACCCGGCCGGCGAGGTGGCCGAGGAGGCCGTCGGCGAGGTCTACGTCCTCGGGGTCGACCCCGACGCCCAGGGCATGCGGCTGGGCCGCGCGCTGACCGACCTCGGGCTGGCGCACCTGCGGGGGCTCGGGCTCACCGACGTGCTGCTCTACGTCGAGGAGGACAACACCGCCGCGGTGTCCCTCTACGGGTCCACCGGCTTCACCCGGTTCGCCGTCGACGTCTCCTGGCGACGGGTCCCCACCTCCAGCTGAGCGGTGCTCCCGCACGACCCCCGGGGTCCTCTCCAGGGTGACAAGGAGCACGCCGTGTGACCGCCGCGCCGTCGTTCACCTGACGGACGTGATGCGTCCCTCACCCCGTCGACGAAGCTCCGGGGCGCGTTCACCTCCCGTTCACCGATGCACCCGGATCCGTCCACCTCGCCTCCTTAGCGTCCTCGTCTGTTGGAACCCCACCGCCCGGCACCGACGTCCGGGCACCCACAGTCGAAAGGCACTGAGTTGAAGCTCAGCACCAAGACGCGCGCCGTGACCCTGTCTGCGGCGTTCGCCAGCACCCTCGCGCTCGCTGCCTGCGGCGCCTCCAACGAGGGCGGCGGCTCGACCGACGCCGCCGGTGGCAGCAGCAGCGAGGAGCAGCTGAGCGGCACCCTGGTCGGTGCCGGCGCCTCCAGCCAGCAGGCCGCCATCCAGGGCTGGACCGCGGGGTACTCCTCGCTGCAGCCCGACGTGACCGTCAACTACGACCCGGTCGGCTCCGGCGGTGGCCGTGAGCAGTTCCTCGCCGGTGGCACCGACTTCGCCGGCTCCGACGCCCCCCTCGACGACGAGGAGCTCGCCACCGCCGAGGAGCGTTGTGGCACCGACGGCGTCTTCGAGCTGCCGAACTACATCTCGGCCATCGCCGTGGTCTACAACCTGCCCGGCGTGGACGACCTGAACCTGTCCCCCGACACCCTGGCGGGCATCTTCACCGGCGCCATCACGACGTGGAACGACCCGGCCATCGCCGGGGACAACCCCGACGCGCAGCTGCCCTCGACGTCGATCACCCCCGTCCACCGGGCCGACGACTCGGGCACCACGAACAACTTCACCGACTACCTCTCCCAGGCCGCGCCGTCGGTGTGGACCGAGGAGCCGGACGGCGAGTGGCCGCTGGAGGGTGGCGAGGCCGCCAACCAGACCTCGGGCATGGTCTCCGCCGTCACCGCCGGTGAGGGTGCGATCGGCTACGCCGACGAGTCCCAGGCCGGCGACCTCGGTGTCGCCAACATCGGTGTCGGCAGCGAGTTCGTCGCTCCCTCCCCCGAGGCCGCCGCGGCGGTCGTCGAGGGCTCGGAGCTGGTCTCCGGGCGCGGCGAGTTCGACTTCGCCTACGAGATCAACCGCACCACGACCGCCGCTGACGAGTACCCGATCGTCCTGGTCAGCTACCACGTGGGCTGCATCTCCTACGAGGACGCCACCCAGGCCGACCTCGTGAAGTCCTTCATGGGCTACGTCATCAGCGAGGACGGCCAGCAGGCCGCGGCCGACGCCGCGGGCAGCGCGCCGATCTCGGACACGCTGCGCGAGCAGGCGCAGACCGCGGTCGACGCCATCACCTCCGGCAGCTGACCCACCCCGCTCCACCCGGCCCGGGGGTCCACACGGACCCCCGGGCCGGCGCACGACCCCCACCCGATCCCCTGAGATCACGGCCTCGAGCCGAACGGAGCACGTGGTGACAGCCACCGACGCACCCCCGACCCGCCCCCGCCCGCGGCAGCAGCCCGGCGACCGGGTCTTCGCCGGCAGCGCCAAGGGCGCCGGCATCCTGATCCTGGTCATCCTGGCCGGCGTCGCGATCTTCCTCATCACCGAGGCGTTCCCGGCGTTCACCGCCGACAGCGCCGACCTCCCCGGCGGCGAGGGGCTCTTCTCCTACGTCGCCCCGCTGGTCTTCGGCACGCTCATCGCCGCGGTCCTGGCGCTCATCGTCGCCACCCCGCTGGCCGTCGGCATCGCGCTGTTCATCACCTACTACGCGCCCCGGCGGATCGCCGCGGCCCTGGGCTACGTGGTGGACCTGCTGGCCGCGATCCCCAGCGTCGTCTACGGCTTCTGGGGCATCTTCGCCCTGGCGCCGGCGATGGTGCCCTTCTACGGGTGGGCCGAGGACAACCTGGGCTTCCTGCCCTTCTTCGCCGGCCCCGCCTCGGCCACCGGCCGCACGATGCTCACCGCCGGGCTGGTCCTCGCGGTGATGATCCTGCCGATCATCTCGGCCATCTCGCGCGAGGTCTTCAGCCAGGCCCCGGCCCTGCACCGCGAGGCCGCACTGGCCCTGGGTGCCACCCGCTGGGAGATGATCAAGATGGCGGTGCTGCCCTACGGCAAGTCCGGCGTCATCGGTGGCGCGATGCTCGGTCTGGGCCGGGCGCTGGGCGAGACGCTGGCGATCGCGCTGGTGCTCTCGGTCTCCGGCGGCATCACGTTCAACCTGATCTCCTCGTCGAACCCCTCGACGATCGCGGCGAACATCGCCCTCCAGTTCCCCGAGTCCACCGGGCTCGCGGTCAGCACGCTCATCGCCAGCGGCCTGGTCCTCTTCGTGATCACGCTGCTGGTCAACATGCTGGCCCGCTACGTCGTCAACCGCCGGGCCGACTTCTCCGGAGCGAACTGATGTCCACGTCCACCCCGCCGCGTCCCGACATCGCGCCCCCTCCGCTGGACGAGGCCGTCCGCAGTCACAAACAGCTCCCCCGCTTCGGCGGCTCCGGCCTGTTCGCCGGCGGCGTCGTCCTCGGTGGCCTGCTGTCGGCACTGACCGGCTTCAGCTGGGCCCTGCTCGTCGTCTACGGCGTCGTGCTGGGCACGCTGGCGGTCTACGTCGGCTCCCGCGCCGTCGAGGGCAAGCGCAAGGCCACCGACCGGCTGGTGACCTGCCTCGTCGTCTCCGCGTTCGGCATCGCGATGGTGCCGCTGGTCTCGCTGGCCTACACGGTCATCAGCCGCGGCGCCGCCCGCTTCGACGCCACGTTCTTCAGCAACTCGATGGTGGGCGTCGTCGGCGAGGGCGGTGGCGCCTACCACGCCATCATGGGCACGGTGATCATCACCGCCCTGGCGGCGGTGATCTCGGTGCCGATCGGCCTGCTGACCGCCATCTACCTCGTCGAGTACGGCACCGGCCGGCTGAAGAAGGCCATCACCTTCCTCGTCGACGTGATGACCGGCATCCCCTCGATCGTGGCCGGTCTGTTCGCCTACGCCCTCTTCGCGCTCTTCTTCGGCCCCGGCGTCCGCCTGGGCGTCGGCGGCGCCGTCGCGCTCTCGGTGCTGATGATCCCGGTCGTCGTCCGGTCCTCCGAGGAGGTCCTCAAGCTCGTCCCCAACGAGCTGCGGGAGGCCGCCTACGCCCTGGGCGTACCCAAGTGGCGCACGATCCTCAAGGTCGTCGTCCCGACCGCCATCGCCGGCCTGGGCACCTCTGTCACCCTGGCCGTCGCCCGCGTCATCGGGGAGACCGCGCCGCTGCTGGTCATCGTCGGCATCACCGCCGCGACCAACTTCGACCCGTTCGACGGACGGATGGCGACGCTGCCCGTCTACGCGTACTACCAGCTGACCCAGCCGGGGGTCCCGCCGCAGTTCGGGATCGACAGGGCCTGGACAGCAGCGCTCGTCCTGATCATCCTCGTCATGGCCCTCAACGTCGTGGCGCGCCTGATCAGTCGTTTCTTCGCCCCCAAGACCAGTCGCTGACCGAAGAACCAGGAAAGAGAGACCACTCATGGCCAAGCGCATCGACGTGTCGGACCTGGACATCTTCTACGGCGCCTTCAAGGCCGTGGAGGGCGTCAACGTCTCGATCGAGCCGCGCAGCGTCACCGCGCTGATCGGCCCCTCCGGCTGCGGGAAGTCCACCTTCCTGCGCTCGCTGAACCGCATGCACGAGGTGATCCCCGGCGCCCGCGTCGAGGGCAAGGTCGTCATCGACGGCCAGGACCTCTACGGCTCCGACGTCGACCCGGTCGACGTCCGCCGCCAGATCGGCATGGTCTTCCAGCGCCCGAACCCGTTCCCGACGATGTCGATCTACGACAACGTGGTGGCCGGCGTCCGGCTCAACGCCAAGAAGATGAAGAAGTCCGACCTCGACGACCTGGTCGAGAGCTCCCTGCAGGGCGCCAACCTGTGGAACGAGGTCAAGGACCGGCTCTCCCGTCCTGGCTCGGGCCTGTCCGGTGGCCAGCAGCAGCGGCTGTGCATCGCCCGGGCGATCGCCGTCCAGCCCGAGGTCCTGCTCATGGACGAGCCCTGCTCGGCCCTGGACCCGATCTCGACGCTGGCCATCGAGGACTTGATGACGGAGCTGAAGGACCGCTTCACCATCGTCATCGTCACGCACAACATGCAGCAGGCCGCCCGCGTCAGCGAGCAGACCGGCTTCTTCAACCTCAACGGGGTGGGCCAGCCCGGCCGGCTCATCGAGTTCAACCCCACCGAGAAGATCTTCAGCAACCCCGACCAGAAGGCGACCGAGGACTACATCTCCGGCCGCTTCGGGTGACCTGACCCCACCGCACCGCAGAGGGCCCCGCCGACCACTGTTCGGCGGGGCCCTCTCGCGTCCGGGCTGCTCGCCGCTGTCCCGGCGTCCGGGCTGCTCGCCGCGGTGCCGCCCTCAGCTGCAGGCGGCGGGAGCAGCCGCGACCGTGCCGGCCGCTGCGGCAGCGGCGGGGTCGGCAGCCGGGTCGACGGCCGGCGCGGCCGGCTCGGGCAGCCGGCTGTCCTTGATGACGGCGTCGAACACCAGCCGCGCGGCGTCGCCGTCGAGCAGGACGTGCGCGGTGTCGCTGCCGACCGGCACGTAGCCGAGCTCGGTGACGGGCACCCCGGTGCGTGCGACGGCGTCGGCGGGCAGGTCGCCCAGCGTGGTGGCCAGCGCCCGGACGTCGGCCAGGGAGGTGTCCTCGTCCAGGGTGAACGCGTCCGCGGCGCGGGTGAGGAACGTGGTGGAGGCGACCGGGTCCACCAGGTGGCCCACCGACAGCGCCGACCGCAACGTGGAGGTCAGCACCAGCTGCTCCCGCTCGGCGACCGCGACGCCGGTGAGGTCGGGACCGGCCGTGCCGGCGGTCAGCAGGCCCGTGACGTCGTCCCCGCTGAGGTCGCTGGTGCCGGCGTCCAGGGCGAGACCGGAGACGGTCGCGTCCAGCGGGGCCGCCAGGCACACCTCGACGCCGCCCAGCGCGTCGACCATGCCGGGCAGCCCGGCCAGGTCCACGCCGAGGTAGTGGTCGACCCGCAGGCCCGAGAGCTGCTGCACCGCCCGCACCAGGCAGGAGGGGCCGCCCCGGAGCAACGCGTCGGCCAGGGACCCGGTGGTGGGGTCGCGGACCTCGCCGTCGCTGCCCCGGCACTCCGGGGTGTCCACCAGTGCGGTCGGCGGCATGCTGACCAGCACCGCCCGCTCGCGGTCGGCGGACACGTGCACCAGCAGCGGGCTGACCGAGGCCGGGCCGGACGCGCCGGGCACGCCGGTGCCGACCACGAGGTAGGTCTCGGTGCCCTCCTGCAGCTGCGGGGCGAGCACCTCCGGGGCGTCCGGGGTCAGTGCCGCGACCCGCTGGACGGAGCGGTCGACGGCGAAGTAGAGGCCCACGTAGTAGCCGCCGACCAGGGCGACCAGCACGGTGAGGACCACGACGACCCGACCGAGACGGCGCCGCAGCGGGCTCATCGCGGCCCGGCGCTCGGCCCTCGTGGGCGGTGGCGGCTCGGCGGCCGGGGCGTCCCGCCCGGGGATGGGGGGCAGCGGCGCCAGCGTCCTGGGTGCGCGGCCGGGCAGCGGCGGGACGGGCGTCGCGTGCCGGACGCCGTCGGCGCCGGGCAGTGGGGGGACCGGCGCGGACGGGCGGGCGCCGTTCGCGCCGGGCAGCCGCGGGACGGGCGCCGAGTGCCGG
>NZ_CEEDOS010000074.1:0-10794 GCF_979256525.1 Klenkia sp. AC732
CGCGTGGCGGTGGCACGGCGCTCCCCTCGCAGACCGTGCCGTGCCCACGCCGGGGGTGGGCGGGGTCGGACGGTCCGCACGAGGGTCATCGGGAGCGCCGGGGCGCCGGTTGAGGCCGGGCCCCGATCAGGCGGTGCGCGTCACCCCTCCGGGGGAGCCCACCAGGCGCCGTGCTCCTGGCGCAGCCGGATCTCCCGCCGGCCGCCGTCCTCGGTGGTGACGACCAGGGCGACGCCGGCCACCCGGCGTCCGTCGGGGTCGGGCAGCCGCGACCCGGATGCCAGCGGCAGAGGAGGTACGACGAAGGCGTCGACCTCGCCGTCGCGGTCGGGCATCGGGTCCTCCTCGGCCTCGTCCCCCGTGCGGCACGGTACGGCGTGTCGTGTCGTGTCGTGCAGTGGCGCCGTGCGCGGGCGCACGACGAGGCCCCGCCGTCCCGGTGGGGACGACGGGGCCTCGGGAGTGCGGTGTCGGCGAGCCGTCAGCGCTGGTCGAGCGGCACGAACGCGCGCTCGGTGGGCCCGGTGTAGAGCTGGCGGGGACGGCCGATCTTGGTGGCCGGGTCCTCGATCATCTCGCGCCACTGGGCGATCCAGCCGGGCAGGCGCCCCAGCGCGAAGAGCACGGTGAACATCCGGGTCGGGAAGCCCATCGCGCGGTAGATCAGGCCGGTGTAGAAGTCGACGTTCGGGTAGAGCTTGCGCTGGACGAAGTAGTCGTCGGTGAGGGCGACCTCCTCGAGCTGGCGGGCCAGGTCCAGCAGCTCGCTGTTGCCGCCGAGCTTGTCCAGCACGTTGTCCGCGGTCGCCTTCACGATCGCCGCGCGGGGGTCGTAGTTCTTGTAGACCCGGTGCCCGAAGCCCATCAGCTTGACGCCGGGCTCCTTGTCCTTGACCCGGCTGACGAACTTGCCGATGTCGCCGCCGTCGGCCTTGATGCCCTCGAGCATCTCCAGCACCGACTGGTTGGCCCCGCCGTGCAGCGGGCCGAAGAGCGCGTTGATGCCCGCGGACACCGAGGCGAAGAGGTTCGCGTGCGAGGAGCCGACCAGGCGCACCGTCGAGGTGGAGCAGTTCTGCTCGTGGTCGGCGTGCAGCACGAAGAGCATGTCCAGGGCCTTGACCAGCTCGGGGTCGGCCTCGTACGGCTCGGCGGGGAAGCCGAACGTCATCCGGAGGAAGTTCTCCACCAGGCCCTTGGAGTTGTCCGGGTACAGGAAGGGCTGCCCGACCGACTTCTTGTAGGCGTAGGCCGCGATGGTCGGCAGCTTGGCCAGCAGCCGGTACGTGCTCATCTCGACCTGGGCGTGGTCGAAGGGGTCCAGCGAGTCCTGGTAGAAGGTCGACAGCGCGCTGACCGCCGAGGACAGCACCGGCATGGGGTGCGCGTCCCGGGGGAAGCCGCGGAAGAAGGACTTCAGGTCCTCGTGCAGCAGGGTGTGCCGGCGGATCTTCTGGTCGAAGTCCTCCAGCTGCGACGGGGTGGGCAGCTCGCCGTGGATCAGCAGGTAGGAGACCTCGATGAAGCTGGCCTTGCCGGCCAGCTGGTCGATCGGGTAGCCGCGGTACCGCAGGATGCCGGCGTCACCGTCGATGTAGGTGATCGCCGAGCTGCAGGCGGCGGTGTTGACGAAGCCGATGTCCAGGGCGACCTTGCCGGTCGCGGCCAGCAGCTTGCTGGTGTCGATGCCGTCGGCGCCCTCGGTGGCCTGTCGCACCGGGAGTTCGAGTTCACCCCCCGCGTGGTGCAGCGTGGCCGGACCGGATACCTCGGTGTCTGCTGTCGCGCTCATCGGGGTGGACGCTACCGAGTCGGTTCCGGTCCGGCACAGCTGGCCGTCGGGTGCGGTGGGTCAGGGGTGCGTCATCGACAGCACGTCCAGTGCCGCGTCGAGCTGGGCCTCGGTGAGCTTCCCGGCCTCGACGTAGCCGCGCTCGACCACGACCTGGCGGATCGTCTTCTGCTCCTTGAGGGAGGTCTTGGCCACGATGGCGGCCTCCTCGTAGCCGATGTACTTGTTCAGCGGCGTGACGATGGAGGGGCTGGACTCGGCGAGCTCCCGGCAGCGCTCGACGTTGGCGGTGATGCCGTCGATGCAGCGGTCGGCCAGCAGGTGCGAGACGTTGGCCAGCAGCCGGATGGACTCCAGCACGTTGCGGGCCATCATCGGCAGCGTCACGTTGAGCTCGAAGGAGCCGGTGCTCCCGCCGAAGGTGACGGCCGCGTCGTTGCCGATGACCTGGGCGGCGACCTGGATGGCCGCCTCGGGCAGCACCGGGTTCACCTTGCCCGGCATGATCGAGGAACCCGGCTGCAGGTCGGGCAGGGCGATCTCGCCCAGGCCGGTGCGCGGGCCCGAGCCCATCCAGCGCAGGTCGTTGCAGATCTTGACCAGGCCGACGGCGATCGTCTTGAGCTGCCCGGAGGCCTCGACCAGCCCGTCGCGGGAGCTCTGCGCCTCGAAGTGGTCACGGGCCTCGGTGAGCGGCAGGTCCATCTCGGTGGCCAGCGTGGAGATGATCTGCTCTGCGAACCCGGGCGGGGTGTTGATGCCGGTGCCGACGGCGGTGCCACCCAGCGGGAGCTCACCGATGCGGGGGAGCGAGGCCTGCAGGCGCTCGACGCCGTAGCGGATGGCGGCGGCGTACCCGCCGAACTCCTGCCCCAGGGTCACCGGGGTGGCGTCCATCAGGTGCGTGCGGCCGCTCTTGACGACGTCGGCGAACTCGGTGGCCTTGCGCTCCAGCGAGGCGGCCAGGTGCTCCAGTGCGGGCACCAGGACGACGACGACGGCCCGCGTCGTGGCGATGTGGATCGCGGAGGGGAACACGTCGTTGGAGGACTGCGAGGCGTTCACGTGGTCGTTGGGGTGGACCGACAGCCCGGAGGCCTCGCCGGCCAGCGTCGCGATGACCTCGTTGGTGTTCATGTTGCTCGAGGTCCCCGAGCCGGTCTGGAACACGTCGATCGGGAAGTGCTCGTCCCAGTCGCCGCGGGCGACCTGCTGGGCGGCGTCGTGGATCGCGCCGGCCACGTCCTCGGGCAGGACCCCCAGGGAGGCGTTGACCCGGGCGGCCGCGCCCTTGATCGCGGCGAGGGCACCGATGAGCTCGCGCTCGATCGGGGTGCCGCTGATCGGGAAGTTCTCCACCGCCCGCTGGGTCTGGGCGCGCCACTTGGCGTGTGCCGGCACGCGGACCTCGCCCATGGAGTCGTGCTCGATGCGGAAGTCCTGCTCGGTGGCCACGCTGCGCTCCCGGTGTGTCTGGCTGGATCCCGCCCGGGCGTCGTCCCCGCGGTCGGGAGGTGTCTCCCGAGACCCTAGACACCGGGTCGGACGCGCCGCCGGGAGACCGCCGCGGGCACCTGCCCCGCGGCCGCGGACCGCCCGGTCTGGTGGACCGGCCCGGTGGTCCCTACGCTGCGGACGACCACGTGCCGGATCGAGGAGTCCCGTCCGATGACGCAGCCGCCCCAGCCCCCGTCCGACGGTCAGCAGCCGTGGGGTCAGCAGCCCCGGTACGGACAGCAGCCTCCCTACGGTCAGCCCTCGTACGGCCAGCCCCAGTACGGCCAGCAGCCGCCCTACGGGCAGCCGCAGTACGGCCAGGACCAGTTCGGCCAGCAGCAGCCGCAGTACGGCCAGCCGGGGTACGGGCAGCCGGGGTACGGGCAGGACCAGTACGGCCAGCAGTTCGGGCAGCAGCCGCCGAAGGGCAACAAGAACATGGTGATCGCGTTGTCGATCGCCGGTGTGGTGGTGGTCGCTGCGGTGGTGACGGCGTTGGTGGTGCTGCTGGGTGGTGAGGACGAGTCCACGACGACGGCGGACCCGACGACGTCCTCGGCGTCGACCACGTCCGCGGGCACGTCGAGCTCCAGCTCCAGCTCCAGCTCCAGCTCCTCGTCGTCGTCGAGCTCCAGCTCGTCGTCCTCGAGCAGCTCGGCGGGCACGTCGGAGGCCCCGCCGCCCGGCGGACTGCCCGCGCCGACGATCCCGCCGACCGGCCTGGGCACGGACCCGGACCTGGACGCGCTGGCCCAGTCCTGCTTCGACGGCAGCATGGACGACTGCGACGAGCTCTTCGGCGAGTCGGTCTTCGAGGACTCCCTGCAGGCCTACAACGACTACGGCGACTCCTGCGCGGGACGCCAGGAGGTCGGCACCGGGCTGCTGTGCACGGACGCGTTCCCGAGCTGAGGTCCGCAGGTCACTGATCGGTCACGGTCGGTCGCCGTACGTCGCTGGGCGTCGGCTGTGTCTCTAGCATGCGTGGGCCCGTCCGGAACCGAGGAGTACCCATGTCCCAGCCCCCCCACCCGCCCTCCGACGGTCAGCAGCCGTGGGGATCGTCCGGACAGGGGGACTCCTACGGGCAGCCCGGTCAGTACGGCCAGCAGCCCCAGTACGGCCAGCAGCCCCAGTACGGGCAACCCCAGTACGGCCAGCCCCAGTACGGCCAGCAGCCGCCCTACGGGCAACCCCAGTACGGCCAGCCCCAGTACGGCCAGCAGCCGCCCTACGGGCAGCCGCAGTACGGCCAGGACCAGTACGGCCAGCAGTTCGGGCAGCAGCCGCCCAAGGGCAACAGGAACACGGTGATCGCGTTGTCGATCGCCGGTGTGGTGGTGGTCGCTGCGGTGGTGACGGCGTTGGTGGTGCTGCTGGGTGGTGAGGACGAGTCCACGACGACGGCGGACCCGACGACGTCCTCGGCGCCGACCACCTCGGCCGGCCCGTCCTCCAGCTCGTCGTCCTCGTCCTCGTCGTCGTCGTCGAGCTCTGACGGCGGGTCCGGGACCAGCGGGGACAGCCCCTTCTTCAGCAGCGTCGGCGAGCCGACGTCCCCCGAGGGCCTCGGCGAGGACCCGGAGCTCGACAGCTACGCGCAGGCCTGCTTCGACGGTGACTGGGACGGGTGCACCGACCTCTACATCTACTCCGAGATCGACTCGCCCTACGAGGACTACGCCAACACGTGCGCGGGCCGGGTGCCCGCCGACGAGGGCTCGGCCCTGCTGTGCAGCAGCCTCGGCGAGTGACCTCCCGGGTGGGCTGACCCACCTTCCCGCGGTACGACGACGGCCCGGACCCCACGAGGGGGGCCGGGCCGTCGTCGTGCGGTCGGTCAGTCGCCGAAGGGCACCGCGGAGTACTGGTTGAGCTTCTCCAGGGAGTGCAGGCTCTCGATGGAGCGGATGGTGCCCGAGCGGGAGCGCATGACCAGCGACTGCGTCGTGCAGCCCCCGGAGCGGTACTGCACGCCGCGCAGCAGCTCGCCGTCGGTGATGCCGGTGGCCACGAAGAACACGTCCCCGCGGACCAGGTCGTCGATGTCCAGGACCCGGTCCAGGTCGTGTCCGGCGTCGATGGCCTTCTGCTTCTCGTCGTCGTCCTTGGGCATGAGGCGGCCCTGCAGCGCCCCGCCCATGCACTTGAGGGCGCAGGCGGTGATGATCCCCTCGGGGGTGCCGCCGATGCCCAGCAGCAGGTCGACCCCGGTTCCCTCGCGGGCCGCGGCGATGGCGCCGGCGACGTCGCCGTCGGTGATGAACTTGATCCGGGCGCCGGCGTCTCGGACCTCCTGGGCGAGCTTCTCGTGGCGGGGTCGGTCCAGGATCACGACGGTGACGTCGGCCGGCCAGGCCTTCTTCGCCTTGGCGACCCGGCGGATGTTCTCCTTCACCGGCAGCCGGATGTCGACCACGTCGGCCGCGATCGGCCCGGTCGCGATCTTGTCCATGTAGAACACCGCGGACGGGTCGTACATCGCCCCCCGGTCGGCCACGGCCAGCACCGAGACGGCGTTGGGCATGCCCTTGGCCATCAGCGTGGTGCCGTCCACGGGGTCGACGGCGACGTCGCACTCGGCCCCCGTGCCGTCGCCGACCTCCTCGCCGTTGAACAGCATGGGCGCCTCGTCCTTCTCGCCCTCGCCGATCACCACGGTCCCGCGCATGCTCACCGTCTGGATCAGGGCCCGCATGGCGTCGACCGCGGCGCCGTCACCACCGTTCTTGTCACCGCGGCCGACCCAGCGACCGGCGGCCATGGCGCCGGCCTCGGTGACCCGGACCAGCTCCATCGCCAGGTTCCGGTCCGGCCGGGGCCGCCCGTTGGACGGGGGCTGGCTGCCGTAGGCCGAGGGGTGGGCGGGGGGCGGACCGTCGGGGACGGGCAGGGACAACGAGACCTCCTCGGACGACCGCCGGGACGGCGGTGCGCCGGACCGGTGGACCGGCGCGGGAGCGCTCCGGACGCGGGACGGCGGGACTGTTGGAGCTGTGCTGCGATCCTAGGGCCATGGCCGACACCGCACCCCAGGGTCAGCAGACCCCCGACCCGGCCCCGGCCGCGCCCGCCGTGTCCTCCGCGGAGGTCCGCGCGGCGAAGTTCAACGCGGCCAACATGGTCCGCTCGCTGCTGCCGCTGACGGTGCTGGTCCTGCTGGTGGTCGGGCTGACGAGCCTGCGGCAGAACCCCGAGGACCCGATCCGCACGGTGGAGACCACGTCCTCCACCCAGCTCGCGGCGGCCCGGGCGTCCTACCCGCTGCTGGTGCCCCAGGGCCTGCCCGAGGACTGGCGCGCGACCAGCATCGAGACCGACGCGGGGGACGCCGTCGACGAGGGCGACCCGGTCACCCTGCAGATCGGCTGGTTCACCCCGGGCGAGGAGTACGCCGGCTACGTGGTCAGCGACGACGAGGGCTCCGACGCGCTGACCGACGTGCTGGCCGGGGCCACGGAGCAGGACGCGGTCGACATCGACGGTCGCACCTGGGAGCGGCTGACCACGACTCGCGAGGAGACGGCCTACCGGCTCGACGCGGGGGACGGCGTCACGGCCGTGGTGACCGGGTCGGCCGACGACGGGGAGCTGGAGACCCTGGCCGCCGCCGTGTCGGTCTACGAGGCGGACTGACTCAGGGCGCCGACGGGTCGGGGGCGGCGGCGGCCAGCCGTTCGCGGGCCTCGTCCAGCCAGTGCTGGCACACCCCGGCGAGCTCCTCCCCGCGCTCCCACAGCGCGAGCGACTCCTCCAGGGTGAGCCCGCCGCCCTCGAGCCGGCGGACGACGTCGGCCAGCTCCTCGCGGGCCTGCTCGTAGCCCTGGGTGGGAGCGGTGGCTGCCGTGGGTGCTCCGTCGGGGGTGCTCACGGGGTCCCATCCTGCCGGTCCACGCGCACCGGCAGGCGCCCACCGGCCACCCGGACCACCAGCGCCTCGCCGTCGGCGACCTCGGCGGGGTCCCGGACCAGGGCGCCGTCGGCCCGCTGGACCAGCGCGTAGCCGCGGTCCAGGGTGGCCGCGGGGGAGAGGGCGGCCACTCGGGCGCGGGCGTGCTCCAGGTCCCGGCCGGCGACGTCGACCCGGTGGGTGACGGTGCGGGTGGCCCGCTGCCGCAGGGCGGCGACGTCCTCGGCGCGACCGGCCAGCAGGCGTTGCGGGTCGGCGAGGACGGGGCGGCTGCGGATCGACTCCAGCCAGCGCTCCTGCTGCTCCAGCCGGCCGGTGACCAGGGACCGGGCGCGGGCCCGCAGCCCGTCGACCAGCCGGCGCTGCTCCCCGATCTCGGGCACCACCCGGTGCGCGGCGTCGGTCGGGGTGGCGGCCCGCACGTCGGCCACGTGGTCGACCAGCGTCGTGTCGGTCTCGTGGCCGACGGCGGTCACGACCGGGGTGCGGCAGGCGGCGATGGCCCGGACCAGGCCCTCGTCGGAGAAGGGCAGCAGGTCCTCCACCGAGCCGCCGCCCCGGGCGATGACGATGACCTCGACGGCGGGGTCCCGGTCCAGCCGCTGCAGTCCCTCGATGACGCCGGCCGCGGCGGAGGGTCCCTGGACGACGCAGTGCTCGACGGCGAACCGCACGGCGGGCCACCGCCGGGCGGCGGTGACCAGCACGTCACGCTCGGCGGCGCTGTCCCGGCCGGTCACCAGCCCGACGACGGCGGGGGCGAAGGGCAGTGGCCGCTTGCGGTGGGACGCGAAGAGGCCCTCCGCGGCGAGCAGGGCACGGATGCGTTCGATCCGGGCCAGCAGCTCACCCAGCCCGACCGCGCGGATCTCGGTGGCCCGCAGGGAGAAGGAGCCACGGGCGACGTAGTAGTCCGGCCGGGCCCGCACGAGCACCCGCGCGCCCTCGGTCAGGGCCAGGCCCGGCCGGTCGGCGACGTCCCGGTGGCAGGTGACGGGCACCGACAGGTCGGCAGCGGTGTCGCGCAGGGTCAGGAAGACCGTCGCACCGCCCCGCCGGGACAGCTGGGCGACCTGGCCCTCGACCCACACCTCGCCGAGCCGGCCGATCCAGTCGGCGACCTTGCGGGCCACGGTGCGCACCGGCCACGGCTGGTCCGGCGACGACGGGGCGGTCACGGGTGCTCCTGTACCGGGTCAGCCGCGCTCGCGGTCCAGCTTCTCCTTGCGGTTGCGCAGCAGGGTGACGAACGGCGCCCGGTAGCGGGTGGCCTGCTCGTAGGCCAGCAGCTCCTCGACCGTCACCGGCTGGTAGCCGCGGAGCCGGCCGCGCAGCTGAGCGATCGTGAACCCGTCGTAGCCCTCGATCGGCTCGGTGGGCTGGTCGTCGTCGGCTGCGTGGCCGGCGTTGATCGCCATCTCGGAGGCGGCGATGACCGCGTCGTCCTCGGCGGCGTCGTCGCTCATGTTGACCGCGAGCTCGTCGACGGTGGCGGTGACCTCGTCGGCCTCCGGGTCGTCGGGGAGGCTGGCGACCTCGTCGTCGGTGAGGTCGGCGTCGCCCAGGTCGGCGGACAGGCCCTCGGCCAGCAGCTCCTCCTCGGCGAGGGTCTCCTCGGTCAGGTCGTCGTCCCCGACGGCGGCCGCCGCGTCGACGACCTGCAGCGGGGTCTGGGGCTCCGGCTCGTCCTCGGGCTCGTCGTCGTAGCCGTCGGGGGCGTCGACGACGCGGTCGAAGGCCGACTCGCGGGAGCCCAGGCCGCCCACGGTGGGGGTGGCCCGCGGGGTGGCCGGCTCAGCGGGGAGGTCCTCGTCGAAGGTGGCCAGGCCGGGCTCGCCGTCCCCGCGGAGACCGGTGAGCACCTCGTCGCCGCGGGCGACCAGCCCGGAGTACTCCTGCTGGAGCTTCAGCGAGGTCTGCATGGCCAGTCCCAGCGCGCGCACGGGCAGCGCCGGGAGGGTGCGGGGGAGCTTGCGCGCCTCGTCCAGCAGGGTCGCGGCCAGTCCGGCGGCGGCGCGGACGGGTTCGGGGATCTCACGGGCCATGCCTCCAGCCTGCCCCAACGGCAGGGGGCACGCTCCCCGGGAAGTGTGGGACCGGTCTCGGCGCCCGGTGCAGGTGGCGGGGCCGACCTACAGTGGGGGCATGGTTGCCGACCGCGGACGCGTGCTCCTCGCCGACCCCCGGGGCTACTGCGCCGGGGTGGACCGGGCGGTGATCGCGGTGGAGAAGGCCCTCGAGATCCACGGCGCACCGGTCTACGTGCGCAAGCAGATCGTCCACAACAAGCACGTCGTGGCCACCCTGGAGCGTCGCGGGGCGGTCTTCGTGGAGGAGACCGACGAGGTGCCCGAGGGTGCCGTCGTCGTCTTCAGCGCCCACGGGGTGTCCCCGGCGGTGCACGAGCAGGCGGCCGCTCGCTCGCTGCGCACCATCGACGCGACCTGCCCGCTGGTCACCAAGGTGCACAAGGAGGCCCAGCGGTTCGCCAAGGACGACTTCGACATCCTGTTGATCGGCCACCGTGGGCACGAGGAGGTCGAGGGCACGATGGGGGAGGCGCCCGAGCGCACCCAGCTCGTCGACGGCGCCGACGACATCGCCAACGTCCAGGTCCGTGACCCCGAGAAGGTGGTCTGGCTGTCCCAGACCACGCTCTCGGTCGACGAGACGCTGGAGACGGTGGAGGCGCTCAAGGGTCGGTTCCCCGGCCTGCAGGCCCCGCCCAGCGACGACATCTGCTACGCCACCCAGAACCGCCAGCAGGCCGTGAAGCAGATGGCCGGCCAGTGCGACCTGGTGCTGGTCGTGGGCAGCACGAACTCCTCGAACTCCGTCCGGCTGGTGGAGGTCGCCCTGGAGGCCGGCGCCCGGGCCTCCTACCTGGTCGACTACGCCTCCGAGGTCGACGAGGCCTGGTTGGACGGGGTGTCCACCGTGGGTGTGACCAGCGGGGCCTCGGTGCCCGAGATCCTGGTGAGCGAGCTGCTGGACTGGCTCAGCGAGCGCGGCTACCCCGACGTGGAGACGGTGAAGGCCGCCGAGGAGCGTCTGGTCTTCGCGCTGCCCCACGAGCTCAAGCAGCGCCGGCAGACCCTGGCCGTGGACACCTCCGCCGCCGAGTAGTCCCCGGACGCGCCAGCGGCCCGTCCCCGGCAGGGGGCGGGCCGCTGGCGTCTGCGAGCCGGGTGGGTCAGCGGCGGGCGATGAGCCGCACGACGGTGACCACGAGCGCTGCGGCGACGGCGATGGCCATCGCCGGGAAGCCGCGGATCAGCAGGGTGGCCAGGGTCGGCAGGCTCAACGTCGCCGACGGCGCCAGCATGATGTTGACCAGCGCCACGCCGACGAAGACCAGCGGCGGTGCGACCACGATCGTGCCGAGGTCCCGGCGGCGGACCAGCAGGGCGGCCACCACGGAGCCGGCGATGAGCGTGATCAGGGTGAGCGTCCCGAGCCCGACGCCGAAGAACGAGTCGGCGGCGGCGCCGAGGACGGTGAGCAGGAAGACGCCCAGCACCCCCAGGGAGCCGCGCACCCCGCGGGCGGGGGCGGCGGGCCGTGCCGGCGCCCGGCGGTCCCGGGAGGCCGGCGG
>NZ_CEEDOS010000075.1:0-9570 GCF_979256525.1 Klenkia sp. AC732
AGGCACCCCGTGACTGGGGTTGAACATATGGCACTGACTTTCGGCACGCTGTTGAGTTCTCAAGGAGCGGACGCGCAGGAACTCCAGCCTCGCGGCCTTCGCTTCCCAGCTTGATTTGTCCTGCTCGGCGGCGGGCCCGGCCTTGCGGTCGTTCCCGGCGCAGAGAGAAAGTTACGTGTCCGGGGCGGGGCTGTCAAACCCGCTCGTGGGTGACGCCGGCCACCCGCCCGGAACGTCCCCGTCACGTGCTGTTCACACGGGGCGGACGCGCAGGTCAGACGGCGGAGACCTCGGCCCGACGGACCCCGGCCACCGTGCGACGCCCGCGACGCAGCACGAGCCATCCCCCTGGCAGGACGTCCGAGGACACCGGTCGGGCCTCGCCGTCGGCGATCCGGACGTTGTTCAGGTAGGCGCCACCCTCCTTGACGGTGCGGCGGGCGTCCGAGAGCGACGAGCACAGGCCGGTCTGCTGGAGGAGGGCGGCCAGGGTCGGCCACTCCCCCTCGACCGTCGTCGTCCCGGCCTCGGACAGCGCGGCCTCGAGCGTCGCGGCGCCCAGCTCGGCCAGTTCGGCCCGGCCGAAGAGCGCACGGCCGGCGGCCTCGGCCTGCCGGAGCTCGTCCTCCCCGTGCACTAGCCGGGTCAGCTCCTCGGCCAGGGCTCGCTGCGCCTCCCGCGCCTGCGGCTTCTCCTCCGAGGAGGCGATGAGCGCCGCGACCTCCTCGGGTGACCGCTCGGAGAACAGCGGCAACCAGGCGCGGACGTCGACGTCGTCGATGCCCAGCCAGTACTGGAAGAACGCGTACGGGCTGGTCTCCTCGGGATCGAGCCAGACGGTGGCGCCCTCGGTCTTGCCGATCTTGGTGCCGTCGGCCCGGGTGATCAGCGGTGTCCCCAGGGCGTGCACCGACACCCCGTGGGTGCGGCGGACCAGGTCGGTGCCGGCCGTCAGGTTGCCCCACTGGTCGGAGCCACCGGTCTGCAGCGTGCAGCCGTGCCGCTCGTGCAGCTCCTTGAAGTCGTTGGCCTGCAGGATCTGGTAGCTGAACTCGGTGTAGCTGATGCCGGCGTCGCTGTTGAGCCGGGCCGACACCGCCTCCTTGGCCAGCATCCGGTTGACCCGGAAGTTCTTGCCCAGCTCCCGGAGGAAGTCGATCGCCGACAGGGGTGCCGTCCACTCCAGGTTGTTGACGTACACCGGGGCCAGCAGACCCTGCTCGGCGGCGGGACGGTCCAGGAACGGCGCGACGCGTGCCCGGATCCGCTCCACCCACTCGCCCACCAGCTCCGGTGAGTTGAGCGTCCGCTCGGCGGAGGGCCGGGGGTCGCCGATCAACCCGGTCGCCCCGCCCACCAGGACGATGGGCTGGTGGCCGGCACGCTGCAGGGCACGCAGCACCATGAACTGGATCAGGTGCCCGACGTGCAGCGAGCGCGCTGTCGGGTCGAAGCCGCAGTAGTAGGTGACCGGACCGGCGGCGAGCGCCGCACGGAGCTCGCCCTCGTCGGTGCTCTGGGCGATCAGCCCGCGGCGGTGGAGTTCGTCGACGACGTCAGCACTACTGGTCACGGGGTCCCATCCTGCCCGGCGGCCGGACGGCGTCGTCGCACCCCCGCACGGAAGGCGCTCACCGTGGGGGCACCGGTCTCGGTGTACCGCCACGGCAGCTCGGCGGCGTGGGTGATGCCGACCCGCGGGCCGGCGGTCACCGAGGCCGGCGCCGGTCCCCGGTGCAGCCGGACCGGCGAGGACGGGTCGAGCAGGTACCGGTCCCGGTCGTCGGGCCCGATCGACAGCGCGGAGGTCAGCCGGGCCGGGCCCCGGGCCAGGTCTCGGGGGCGGGCCGAAGCGGGGCGACGGCTCCGGGCCAGGGGCTCCCCCACCACCACCTCACCGGCCCGCAGCAGCACCGCGGAACCGTGGCCCTCGGGCTCGACGACGACGTTGGCGCACCAGTGCACGCCGTAGCTGAAGTAGACGTACAGGTGACCGGGCGGCCCGAACACGACCGCGGACCGGGGCGTCGGGCCCCGGTGGGAGTGCGCCGCCGGGTCGTCACCGGCGCCCGAGTAGGCCTCCACCTCGGTCAGCCGGACGGCGACGGTGCCCTCCGGCCGGTCGGTCACCACCCAGCAGCCCAGCAGGGACGGCGCCACGGCGTCGAGCGGCCCGACCAGCTCCTCGGGGGTGAGGAGCGGGCCGGGCCGGTCGACGTCGGTCACGGGGTCGGTGGAGGGGCTGTGGCGACGGCGTCAGAGCGCCGGGGCCACCGGGGACGCCCCGGCCCAGGTCCGGTGCTCCCCCACCAGGGCGGTGAGCGCGGTGAGCTGCTCGGCGACCCGCTCGGGCGCCGTCCCGCCGCGGGCCTTGCGGGCGGCGAGTGCGCCCGGCACGGACAGCACCGTGCGGACCTCGGGGGTCAGGTGCTCGGAGACCTCGAGCAGCTGGGCGTCGGTGAGCTCGTCGAGCTCGACGCCCAGGGACTCGCACCGGGCGACCATCGCGCCGCTGATCTCGTGCGCCGAGCGGAACGGCACCCCGGCCGACACCAGCCACTCGGCGACATCGGTGGCCAGCGCGAAGCCCTGGGGGGCGGCGGCCTCCAGCACCTCGGGGCGCAGGGTCAAGGTGGCGACCATGCCGGTGACCGCGGGCAGCAGGAGCGCGAGCTGCTCGATGGAGTCGAAGACCGGCTCCTTGTCCTCCTGCAGGTCCCGGTCGTAGGCCAGCGGCAGGCCCTTGAGCATGGTGAGCAGGCCGGTCAGGTTGCCGACGAAGCGGCCGGCCTTCCCGCGGGCCAGCTCGGCGATGTCGGGGTTCTTCTTCTGCGGCATGATCGAGGAACCGGTGGCCCAGGCGTCGTCCAGCCGGGCCCAGCCGAACTCGGTCGACGTCCAGAGCACGACCTCCTCCCCCAGCCGGGACAGGTGGACGCCCAGCAGGGCGGCGGCGAAGCAGAACTCGGCGGCGAAGTCGCGGTCGCTGACCGCGTCGATCGAGTTGTCGGCGGCCCGGTCGAAACCCAGCTCGGCAGCGACGGCGTCGGGGTCCAGCCGCAGCGAGGACCCGGCGAGCGCGCCGGCGCCCAGCGGGCTGACCGCGGTCCGGCGGTCCCAGTCGAGCAGCCGGTCGACGTCGCGGGCGAAGGAGTGCGCGTGGGCCAGGAGCTGGTGGCTGATCAGCACCGGCTGGGCGTGCTGCAGGTGCGTCATGCCCGGGGCGGCGACGTCCCGGTAGGTGGTGGCCAGCCCGACCAGGGCCTCCTCGAGGTCGGCGAGCGAGCCGACCAGGGCCCGGACGTGGTGCCGCAGGTACAGACGCAGGTCGGTGGCGACCTGGTCGTTGCGGGACCGGCCGGCACGGAGCTTGCCGCCCAGGGTGCCGAGCTTGGCGGTGAGGCCGCGCTCGAGGGCCTCGTGCACGTCCTCGTCGGCCTCGATGGCGGTGAAGGTCCCGTCGGCGACCTCGGCGGACAGCTCGGTGAGTGCGCCGACCATCTGCTCGAGCTCGGCGGCGTCCAGCAGGCCGGCGCGGTGCAGCACCCGGGCGTGCGCACGGGAGCTCGCCAGGTCGAAGGGGGCCAGCCGCCAGTCGACGTCCGTGGACTTGGACAGCGCGGCCATCGCGGCGGACGGGCCACCGCCGAACCGGCCTCCCCAGAGCCTGGTGTCGGATCCGGTGGGTGCGGTGCTCACGGTGCGGGACGTCCTTCGGGGTCGGAGGGGGCGCTGCCGGCGGCCAGCGCCAGCAGCCGGTCGGCCAGCGCTGCGCCGCCGACCGGGTCGCGGGAGACGACCAGGAGAGTGTCGTCCCCGGCGATGGTGCCCAGCACGTCGGGCAGGCCGACCTTGTCCAGGGCCGAGGCCAGGAACTGCGCCGCCCCGGGCGGGGTGCGGAGCACCGCGAGGTTGGCGCTGCCCTCGGCGCTGGTGAGCAGCTCCCCCAGCATCCGGGTCAGCCGGCCCGGTGCGGATTGCGCCGGGCGCAGCGGGGCGTTCTCCGGGGGCAGCACGTAGGACGCCGGGGCGCCGTCGGAGCCGCGCAGCTTCACCGCGCCCAGCTCCTCCAGGTCCCGGGACAGCGTGGCCTGGGTGACCTCGACGCCGGCCTCGGACAGCAGGCGTGCCAGGTGCGCCTGGCTGGTCACCGGTTGCGCGGTGATCAGCTCGGCGATCCGGGCGTGCCGGGCCGGCCGGTTCAGCGCCGAGGTCATCGGCTCATCGCCCCAGCAGCCAGACCAGCAGCGCCTTCTGGGCGTGCAGCCGGTTCTCCGCCTCGTCGAAGACCGCGCTCTGCGGGCCGTCGATCACGCTGGCCGCGATCTCCTTGCCGCGGTAGGCCGGCAGGCAGTGCAGCACGATCGCGTCCGACGCCGCGCGGGCCAGGGCCTGCTCGTCGACGGCGTAGGGCAGGAACGGGGCGACCCGGGTGTCGTACTCGCCCTCCTGGCCCATCGACACCCAGGTGTCGGTGGCCAGCACGTCGGCGCCGTCGGCAGCGGCGGCCGGGTCGGCGGTCCAGGTGACCGAGCCCCCGGTCTCCGCGGCCACCTGCGCCGCGCGGGCCATGACCGCCGGGTCGGGCCGGTAGTCCTCCGGAGAGCCGATCCGCACGTGCATGCCGGCAGTGGCACCGCCCAGGGCGTAGGAGTGCGCCATGTTGTTCGCGCCGTCGCCCAGGTAGGTCAGCGTCAGCCCGGCCAGCGTCGGACGCCGCTCGGCGATGGTCTGCAGGTCGGCCAGGATCTGGCACGGGTGGTAGGAGTCCGTCAGGGCGTTCACCACCGGCACCCGGCTCACCGAGGCCATGGTGTCCACCCGGTCCTGGCCGAAGGTCCGCCAGACGATCGCGGCGGCCTGCCGGTCCAGCACCCGGGTGGTGTCCTCGACGGGCTCGCCGCGGCCCAGCTGGCTGCCGGCGGCGTCGATGACCAGGGGGTAGCCGCCGAGCTCGGCGATCCCGACGGAGAAGGACACCCGGGTCCGGGTGGAGGGCTTGTCGAACAGCACCGCCACCGCCTTCGGGACGCCGTGGGGCGCGGCCAGCGGGGTCGGGGCGCCGGCCGTGTGCCGGGTCGCCTTGAGGTCGGCGGCCAGCGCCAGCACCTCGGCCTGCTCGGCCGGGGAGAGGTCGTCGTCCTTGGTGAAGTGCCGGGTCACGACTGGGTCTCCAGGGCGGTGTCGAGGGCTGCGGGGAGGGCCTCGACGAAGGCGTCGACCTGCGCGTCGGTGACGACGAGCGAGGGCGCCAGCCGGACGACGTCCGGGGCGACGGCGTTGGTGAGGAAGCCGGCGGTGCGCAGTGCGACCTCGGTCTGCGGCGCCACGTCTGCGGTGAGCACGACGCCGAGCAGCGCGCCCCGCCCCCGCACGCCGGAGACGGCGGGGTGGCCCAGGCCCTCGATGCCGGTGGTGAACCGGTGCTCGAGGTCCTTGGCGCGCTCGAGCAGGCCCTCGTCGCGGATGGTGTCCAGCACCGCCAGCGCGGCCGCAGCGGCGATCGGGTTGCCGCCGAACGTGGAGCCGTGGGACCCGGCGCCCAGCAGCTCCGCGGCGTCGCCGAAGGCCAGGGTGGCGCCCAGCGGCAGGCCGCCGCCGAGCGACTTGGCCATGGTGATGACGTCGGGGGTGACGCCGTCGGCGGCGTGGGCGAACCACTGACCGGTGCGTCCGCTGCCCGTCTGCACCTCGTCGACGGCGAAGAGGGCACCGGCCTCGGCGGCCTGGGCCGCGGCGGAGGCCAGGTAGCCGGCCGGGGCGGGCAGCACGCCTCCCTCCCCGAGCATCGGCTCCAGCAGCACCATCGCGGTCCGGTCGGTGAGCTGCAGGGCGTCGGGGTCGCCGTAGGGCACGTGCCGGACCCCGCCGGGCAGCGGCGCGAACGCCTGCGCCTTGGCGGGCTGCCCGGTCAGCGCCAGCGAGCCCATGGTGCGGCCGTGGAAGGACCCCAGGGCGGTGACCACCTCGGGCCGGCCGGTGAGCCGGCTGATCTTGAAGGCGGCCTCGTTGGCCTCGGCGCCGGAGTTGCAGAAGAAGACCCGGCCGGGCCGGCCGGCCAGCTCCAGCAGCCGCTCGGCCAGGGTCACCCCGGGCTCGTGCATCGCCAGGTTCGACACGTGGCCCAGCACCGCGGCCTGCTCGGCGATCGCGGCGACGACGACCGGGTGGGCGTGGCCCAGGATCGTGGTGGCGATACCGCCGAGCAGGTCGACGTACTCGCGGCCGTCGACGTCCCAGACGGAGGCGCCACGCCCGTGCGCCAGGGCGACCGGCGGGGTCTTGTAGTTGCCCATCATCACCGCCGACCAGCGGCGGGTCAGCTCCTCGGTGTGCGTCATGCTGAACCCTCCTCAGGGGTCGGTGCGGCAGGGACGACCATCGTCCCGGTGCCCTCGGTGGTGAACATCTCCAGCAGCAGGGCGTGCGGCAGTCGGCCGTCGACGACGGTCGCCCGGTCCACCCCGCCCTCCACGGCGCGCAGGCAGGCGGCCATCTTCGGGATCATCCCGGCGTCCAGGGTCGGCAGGATCTCGGCCAGCTCGGCGCTGTCGATCTGCTCGACCAGGGAGTCCCGGTCGGGCCAGTCGGAGTAGAGCCCCTCGACGTCGGTGAGCACGACGAGCTTCACCGCACCCAGCGCGACGGCCAGGGCCGCGGCGGCGGTGTCGGCGTTGACGTTGTGCAGCTGCCCGCTCGCATCCGGCGCCACGGTGGCGACGACCGGGATGTGCCCGGCCTCCAGCAGCGCGGTGACCGGGGCGGGGTCGACGGCGACGACGTCGCCGACCAGCCCGACGTCGACCGGCTCGCCGCCCACGAGGGCCTGGGTGCGCTCGGCGGTGAACAGGCCGCCGTCCTCGCCGGACAGCCCGACGGCCAGCGGGCCGTGGGTGTTGATCAGCCCGACGACCTCGGGGCCGACCTGACCGACCAGCACCATCCGGACGACGCCGATGGTCTCCTCGGTGGTGACCCGCAGGCCGCCGCGGAACTCGCTCTCCACCCCCAGGCGGGACAGCATCCGGCTGACCTGGGGGCCGCCGCCGTGCACGACGACGGGCAGGATGCCGCAGGTCCGCAGGAAGACCATGTCCTCGGCGAACGCGGCCCGGCACTCGTCGTCGACCATGGCGTGCCCGCCGTACTTCACCACGACGACGTTGCCGTGGAACTCCTTGAGCCACGGCAGTGCCCCGGTGAGGACGGCGACCTTGGCGGCGTCACCGGTCGGGTCCGGGGTGCGCATGACCCGGCTGGTGCCGACCCGCCGCTTCGGCGGGACCTCGTCGGGCCGGACGTCGGGCGGCGTGGGGTCCTGGGTGCTCACGTCGAGTACGCCGAGTTCTCGTGGACGTAGGCGATCGACAGGTCGTTGGTCCAGATGGTCGCGGACTCCGTGCCGGCCCGGAGGTCGACGTCGATGGTGATGGCCCGGCCGGTGAGGTCGACGCCGTCCCGGTCGTCACCGATGGCACCGGCCCGGCAGACGGTGACCCCGTTGATGGTCACGTCGACCTGGTCGGCCTCGAAGGCGGCGTCGGTGGTGCCGATCGCCGCCAGCACCCGGCCCCAGTTGGGGTCGTTGCCGAACAGCGCGGTCTTGAGCAGGTTGTTGCGGGCGCAGGCGCGGCCCGCGGTCAGTGCGTCCGCGACGCTGGCGGCGTTCGAGACGGTGATCGCGATGTCCTTGGTGGAGCCCTCGGCGTCGGCCAGCAGCTGCATCGCCAGGTCCAGGCACGCGGCGTCCAGGGCGGCCTCGAACTCGGCCGCCGACGGGGTGACCCCGGAGGCGCCGTTGGCCAGCACGAGCACGGTGTCGTTGGTGGACAGGCAGCCGTCGCTGTCCACGCGCTCGAAGGAGTGCGCGGTGGCGTGCGCCAGGGCCGGGGCCAGCAGCTCGGCCGGGACCACGGCGTCCGTGGTCAGGACGACGAGCATCGTGGCCAGGCTGGGCGCCAGCATGCCGGCGCCCTTGGCCATCCCGCCGACGGTCCAGCCGGCCCCGGTCTGCACCGTGGTCTTGGGCACCGAGTCGGTGGTCATGATCGCCCGGGCGGCGGCCGCGCCACCGTCGCCGGACAGCTGGGTGGCGGCGTCGCTGATCCCGGCCGTGAGCCGGTCCATCGGCAGCCGGACGCCGATCAGCCCGGTGGAGGCCACCGCGACGTCGATGGCGCCCAGCCCGAGGGTGTCGGCGACGTGCTCGGCGGTGGCGTGGGTGTCGGCGAAGCCCTCGGGCCCGGTGCAGGCGTTGGCCCCGCCGGAGTTGAGGACCACGGCGCGGACCCGGCTGTTGCTCAGCACCTGCCGGCTCCACAGCACCGGCGCCGCGGGGAACCGGTTGGTGGTGAAGACGGCGGCGGCGGCGTCGTCGGGACCGTCGTTGACGACGAGGGCGACGTCGGGGTCGCCGGAGGACTTGAGGCCCGCGGCGACGCCGGCAGCCCGGAAGCCCTGGGGCGCGGTGACGGTCACGGTGCGACCCCCACCAGCGGGAGGCCGAGGGTCTCGGGGAGGCCCAGGGCGATGTTGGCGCACTGGATGGCGCCGCCGGCCGTGCCCTTGGTCAGGTTGTCCACCGCGGCGACGACGACCAGCCGGCCGGCGTCGGGGTCGACGGTGACCTGCAGGGCGACGGTGTTGGCGCCCAGGACGGCGGCGGTGGTCGGCCACCGGCCCTCGGGCAGCAGGTGCACGAAGGGCTCGTCGGCGTAGGCCTCGACGTAGGCGGCACGGGCGGCCGCGGCGTCGACACCGGGGCGGACCTTGGCCGAGCAGGTGGCCAGGATGCCGCGGGCCATGGGCACGAGGGTCGGGGTGAAGCTCACGCCGACAGTCCTACCGGCTGCCTCCGACAGGTTCTGGATCATCTCGGGGGTGTGCCGGTGCACGCCGCCCACGCCGTAGGCGCTGGCGGCCCCCATGACCTCGGAGCCGATCAGATCGGGCTTGGCGGCCCGGCCGGCACCCGAGGTGCCCGACGCCGCGACGACGACGACCTCGGGCTCGACCAGGCCGGCGGCCAGGGCCGGGGCCATGGCGAGCGAGACGCTGGTCGGGTAGCAGCCGGGCACCGCGATCCGCCGGGCGCCCTCGATCTTCCCCCGCTGACCGGGGAGCTCCGGCAGGCCGTAGGGCCAGGTGCCGGCGTGCTCACTGCCGTACCACCGCTCCCAGGCGGCGGCGTCGGCGAGCCGGTGGTCGGCACCGCAGTCCAGCACCAGGACGTCGTCCGGGAGGCCCGCGGCGATGGCCCCGGAGGCGCCGTGCGGCAGGGCCAGCACGACGACGTCGTAGCCGGCGAGGTCCGACGGGTCCGAGGGCTGCACGACCATGTCGGCGTAGGGCAGCAGGTGCGGCTGGGACTCCCCCAGGCGTCGGCCGGCGCTCGATGCTGCGTGCACCCCGGTCAGCTGCAGCTGCGGGTGCCCGGCCAGCAGCCGGCACACCTCACCGCCCGCGTACCCGGTGGCGCCGGTGACCCCGACCGTCCACGTCCGTTGTCCGCTCACAGTGCATGAGTATGCACGACCGTGGATGACTGTGCAGTCGTGGGGTGGGCGGGTC
>NZ_CEEDOS010000076.1:0-9377 GCF_979256525.1 Klenkia sp. AC732
AAGCGGGTGCTGGACGGTCGGCAGGCCCTGGACCGTGACGTGTGGGAGGCGGCGGGCTGGTCCTACCGGGCCCTGGGACGGCGGGCGGTCTGAGTCGCACCGGCCCCGCGTCCCGGGCACCGGGGGACGTCGTCCTCTGGTGCGTCCGCCGGGCCGCGGGCCACGACGACCCGGCGCCGGCCTGGACGGGGGACGACGGTGCGCTCCGGGCCGCCGTCGTCCACCACCGGGCGTGGCTCGTCCTCGCCCGGTTCGGCGACGGCGTGCCCGGGGTGCCGGCCGGGCTCCGTGCCGAGGCCCTCGCCCGGCGCGACCGGGCCCGCCGCGCACAGCTGCAGACCGACGCCGACCTGACGGCCGCCGGCGCCGCGCTGGACGCCGCGGGCATCCCGTGGGCGTGCCTGAAGGGCCCGGTGCTGACCGCGGTGCACGCCCGCGCCGGAGGCGACCGGGCGGCGGCCGACCTGGACCTGCTCGTCCCGCCGGACCGGCTGCGCGACGCGCTGGCCGCGCTGACGAGTGCCGGCGGGTCACTGGTCACCCGCAACCTGGCGCTGCTCCGCCGCGAGCTGCCGGGGGAGCTCGCCCTGCGCGGCCGGTTCGGGACCCTGCTGGACCTGCACTGGACGCTGGTGAACCGGGCCTCCCGGCGGCAGCACACCTCGGTGGCGACCTCCGAGCTGCTCGACCGGGCGGCCCCGGTCCCGCTGGCCGGCCGGCCGGTGCCCGCGCTCGACCCGGACGAGGCCCTGGTGCACGTGTGCCTGCACGCCGCGCTCTCCGGGGCAGCCCGCACGTCCTGGCTGCTGGACGTCGCGCTGTCGGTGCAGGACCGGCCCGTGGACTGGGACCGGGTGGCCGAGCGTGCCCACGCCTGGGGGGTCGCCGTCGCGGTGGGGCTGGTGCTGGCCCGGACCGCGGCCCTCCTGGACGCCCCGGTGCCGCCGGGGGTGCTGCGCGCGCTGGCCGGGCGGGACTGGTTGCTCGCCGAGCGGGCGGTCGGCGCGCGGGTCCCCTCGTGCACCACGGACCTGGGCACCTGGCCGGCCCGGGTCGCCGTCGGGGCCACCGAGCACCGCACGGTGGCCGCCCTGCTCGGCGCCCGCGCGCGGCGGTGGGCCACCGGGCGGCCGGCGGTCTTCGTGCAGGGTGCCGACGCGCCCGGGTCGGCGCTGCACCCCGCAGGCGACGAGCGCGACCTGACCGCCTTCCTCGCCGCCGTCGCCCGGGAGCCCGCGTGATCCGGGCCTACCTGGCCGGCGAGCGGCTGCTGGAGGGCGTGGTGCACCGGGCCCGGGGCGCCTGGGACGGGCTCTGGCTCGGCCTGCTCGACGAGGAGGACACCGCCCGGGTGGACCGGGCCTTCTACGACCGCGAGCCGGTCTACGGCACCGAGGAGCACAACCGGCAGGGCCTCTTCGACTGGGAGGAGCACGTGGTCGCCACCCACCTGGCGCCCGGGTGCCGGGTCGTCGTGACCGGGGCGGGCGGGGGCCGTGAGGTGCTCGCGCTGCTGGCCCGCGGTTTCGACGTCCGGGGCCACGAACCGCACCCGGCGCTGGCCGCCGTGGGCGCCGCGCTGACGGCGGCCGACGGCTTCGGCGAGCGGGTGGCACCCAGCGGGCGGACCGGCTTCCCGGTCGGGCCGGGCAGCACCGACGCCGTGGTGCTCGGGTGGGGCAGCTACATGCTCGTGCCCACCCGGTCCCGGCGGGTCGAGCTGCTGCGGGCCGCAGCGGCGGCATCCGGCGGCGGCCCGGTGCTGCTGTCCTACTTCCCGCTGCCCCGCGACCGCCGCCAGTTCCGGACCGCGGTCCGGGTGGCCCGCCCGCTGCGCCGGTGGCGGGGCGCCGAGCCGCCGCTGCTGGGCGACGCGCTGGCGCCCAACTTCGTGCACCACTTCACCCGCCGCCAGGTCGCCGACGAGGCAGCCGCGGCGGGGCTGGCCGTCGTCGACACCGGCGGCGGAGACTACGGCTGGGCGGTCGTCCGGGCCGCCGGTGCAGGAGGGGGACCGCGGTGAGCGGGGACGAGCAGGTCGTGCGGTTGCGGGCGGGCGCGGTGTCCTGGCGGGAGGCCGACGGCGAGGTCATCGTGCTGGACCTGACCACCTCGGACTACCTCGGGGTGAACGCCGCCGGCCGGGCCCTGTGGACCCGGCTGGCCGAGGGAAGCACCACCGCTGAGCTGGCCGCGGCGCTGCAGGAGGAGTTCGGGGTGTCCCCGGAGCGGGCCACCGCCGACGTCACGTCCTTCCTCACCGACCTCGTCACCCGCGGTCTGCTCGAGACGTGACCCCACCGCCCGCGCCGTCCCGGCTGCACACCCGCGCCCAGTGGGGCGGCTACCGCCGCACCCCGCTGACCGGGCGGGTGTCCCCGGCCACGTGGCGGGCGGCCTGGTGGGCCGCCCGCTCCGTGCGGTCGGCCCGGACGGCGCTGCGGGCCGACGGTGTCCGGGCGGTGGTGGCGGCACCGCCCGCGCTGCCCGCCGGGGCGCGCCGCGGGGTGGACGCCGTGCTCCGGCGGCTCGAGCCGACCTGCCTGGAGCGGTGCCTGGTGCTGCAGGCCTGGCTGGCCGCGCACCGGGTGCCCTGCGAGGTCGTCGTCGGCATCGCCGCCGGGGCCGCCGGGGCCGCCGGGGTGCGGGCGCACGCCTGGCTCGACGTCGAGGCCCACGACGCCGTCGCCCGCCGCTACCGGGAGATCCACCGGCTGTCGCCGCCGTGACCGCCGCGACCGGGGTGACCGGTGCGTGGCAGCTGAGCGCACTGGAGCTGGCCGCCGGGTTCCCGCTGGGTCCCTCCTCCCACCCGCCCCTCGCCCGGGCGATGCCGGGCAGCCCCGGTGCGCGGGTGGCCTTCGAGCAGGTGCTGCGGCAGGCGCTGGCCCGGCCGCCGTGCGTGGTCAGCTTCTCCGGCGGCCGGGACTCCTCCGCGGTCCTCGCCGTCGCCGCGTCGGTCGCCCGGCGGGAGGGCCTCCCACCGCCGGTGCCGGTCACGCTGCGCTTCGCCGGGGTCCCCGCCGCCGAGGAGGCGGCCTGGCAGGAGCGGGTCGTCGACCACCTGGGGATCGCCGACTGGGAGGTGGTCCGGGTCGACGGGGAGCTCGACCTGACCGGTCCGGTCGCCGCGGAGCTGGTCGACCGGCACGGCGTGCTGTGGCCGGCCAACACGCTCTTCCACGCCCCGGTGGCGGCCCTCGCCCGGGGCGGCACGCTGGTCACCGGCTTCGGGGGCGATGAGGTGATGAGCCCGGGCTGGGCCTGGGACCGGGTCGGCCGGCTGGTCACCCGCACCGCCCGGCCGGAGCCGGCGGACCTGCTGGAGCTGTGCGGGGCGGCGGCCCCCGGGCCCGTGCGCCGGTGGGTGCTGGACCGCCGCCGTCCCGAGCCGAGCGCCCCCAGCCCCTGGCTGCACCCGCACGTCGACGCCGAGGTCCGGGAGCGGTGGCGGCAGGCCCGGGCCGCCGAGCCGGTCCGGCACGGGCGGGCCCTGCGGGCCGACTGGTGGCGCTCGCGCTACCTGCAGGTCACCCGGGAGAGCCTGGGCCTGCTGGGCGCCGGGCAGGACGCCGCCGTGCTGCACCCGTTCACCGAGCCCGCGTTCCTGGTCGCGCTGGCCCGCGAGCGCGGTGTCAGCGGGCCGCGGCACCGGACCCGGGAGATGGTCCGGCTCTTCGGTGACGTGCTGCCGCAGGAGACGGTCGCCCGGGTGGGGAAGGCGAGCTTCGACGGGGCGTTCTGGGGCGCGCGGACCCGGGCGTTCGCGCAGGCCTGGGACGGCGCCGGGGTCGACCCGGACCTGGTCGACGCGCCCGCGCTGCGGCGGGAGTGGCGCTCGGCCCGCCCCGACGCCCGCACCCACCCGTTGCTGCAGGCCGCCTGGGCGGTCAGCCGCGCTCGCTGAGCCGGGCCAGCAGCAGCTCGGTGCTGGCCGCCATCCGGGCCCAGTCGCGCGGGCGGTGCCACAGCAGCACCGGGAACCCGGCGAGGTCGAAGAAGCGGGCCGGGTCGGCCGGGGGCCGCCGCAGCGCCGAGGACCCGGCCAGCAGCGGCACCCGGGCGACCGGCGGCACCGGCTGCAGGTCCTCCGGTCCCCACGCCGGCACGATCCACCCGGCCAGCGGGGTGGGGCCGGTGGGTGGCACCGGGACCCGCCACCTCTCCCGCCGGCCGACCACGCCCATCGGCGTCCCCAGGCCCAGGTGCTCGGCGGCGCTGCGCCGCAGGTCGACCAGCCCCGGTCCGGGGAGCACGTGCCGGTCGGCCAGCACCGCGACGTCGTCGGTGACCACCGGACGACCCAGCAGGTGCGCCTGGACGACCAGCGAGCTCTTCCCGGCGTCCCGGGCGCCCAGCACGCCCCAGGCCCGCCCACCCACGTCGAAGGCCCCGGCGTGCAGGACGTCCCGGCCCAGCCAGTGCCCGTGCACCGCGGCGACCAGGGCCAGGTGCGGGTGCACCAGGTGGTCGTGGGGGAGGGGGCGCACGGTGGTGAAGTGCGCCGTCCGCGCGGCCCGGTCCAGGTGCACCCCGCCGGCGTCGCGGGCCATGGCGAAGGAGGCCCGGTCCGCGCCCAGGACGTCGGCGACGCCCGTGGGGGCGCCGCGGGACTGGGTCACCCGCAGCACCGGGGCGTCGGCGGGCACCGGGCGGAGCAGGTGGGCGGCGTCGGTCAGGTCGGGGAGGGCCAGCCCGTAGCAGCCGGTGGGCGCGGTCGCCGCCGCCGGCGTCCCCACCCGGTGCGTGGCGGTCACCTAGGTGAAGCTGCCCGGTGACCGGGCGACCGGCCCGGCCCTACGGTCGGGACTCCACCGGACCGAGGAGCCCCATGAACGAGCACGGCTACGAGTCGCCGGCCATCACCACCATCGGGTCGCTGCACGACATGACCCTGCAGTACAAGAACTTCGGCACCGCCGACGGCGTCATCCTGGCCATCCCGGGCGTCGGCACCGGCCCGGCCCAGGACTCCGACGAGTTCGGCAACCTGCTCAGCTGACCGGCTCACGGCTGGACCAGGCCCAGGTCGAGTGCACGCTGCACGGCCTGGGCGTGGCTCCGGACGCCGAGCTTGACGAAGATCCGGGCCCGGTGGCTGTCCACCGTGCGCGCCGACAGGCCCAGGGCCCGGGCGATGGTCTTCACCGGCTCGCCCCCCATCATCGCGGCCAGCACCTCCCGCTCCTTGGCGGTCAGCGTGGGGAGGCGTTCGCTGCGGACGGCCCGCCACTGCTGGAGCACCATCGCGGCGACCGCGGGGTGCAGGGTCGCCCGGCCGGTCGAGGTGTGCCGGGCGGCGGCCCAGAGGTCCGCGGCGGTGCAGTCCTCCAGCAGCACCACGCCCGAGGCCCCGGCGAGCAGCAGCTCGGGGACCGCGCCGGCCCGGTCCCGGGGGCAGACCACCAGCACCCGCGTCCCCGCGGCGAGGACGTCGGCGAGCAGGGTCACCAGCGGCACACCGTCGACGTCGACCCCGGCCAGCAGCAGGTCGGCGCCGCCGGTCAGCGGGGTGGCCGGTCCGGCGACCGTCACCGCCACGTCGTCCCCACCGCCCTGGACGAGGGCCTCGCGCAGCGCCGTCCGGACCAGCAGGCTGCCGCCGGCCACCACGACCCTCAGGGACGCGGTGCTCACGCGTCCGCGTCGCCCCGGGTGAGCGGCACGCCGGCCGAGCGGAGCTCGTGGGCCAGCCGCACGGCCTCGACCTGGGTGGCCGCCCCGAGCTTGACGATGGCCCGCCGGCGCGCGTTGTGCACCGCCTTGGTGCTGATGCCCAGCTCTGCGGCGGTCCGGGTGGCGGGGACACCGGCCGCGACGGCGGTCAGCGCCGCGTCCTCCCGGGGGGACAGCGGAGCCGGCGTCGCCGGCCGGCCCGGGCCGGGCAGCTGCCGGGCCGCCTGCACCCGGGCGGCCAGCGCGGCCCCGTCCGCCACGTCCAGGTCCTCGGCGTCGACCCGGCGCACCGCGCGCCCGCGCGGTGCCGTCGGGGACACCCAGACGACGTGGTCGGGGTCGTCGACGTCGGCCCAGTCGGCGTGCACGGCGACCAGCTCCAGGCCCTCGACCGAGGCCAGCGTGGCGGCCAGCCCGGTGCGGACGACGGTCCGTGGGTCCACGACGCCCACGGGGTCGGCGACCGGCGGTGGCATGGGTGGAAGGCTAAACCGGTGCCAGCACGGTCCGCAGCGTCTCGGGCACTCGCGGTGATCGCCCGGCTCGGGAGACTGCCGGTCGCCGAGGCCACGCGGACCGTCTGGCGGGCCGATCCCCGCGGCACCGTCCTCGCCGGGGTGCTGTCGCTGGTCGGGGCGCTCAGCGGTCTCGGGGTCGTGGCCGCCAGCCACCTCGCGCTGCGGGCGGTCCTGGACGAGGGCGCGGGCACCGACTTGGTGCTCCCGCTCGTCGCGGTCGCGGCACTGACGGCGGTGTCCGGCTCGGTGGGTGTGCTGCAGGGGCTGCACCTGCGGCTGCTCGGCGAGCGGGTGTCCCAGGCCGTCTGGGGTCGGCTGCTGGCCTCGTGCGCCGCCGTCGACCTGGTCACCTACGAGTCGCCGGCCTTCCTGGGGCGGCTGGACCGGGTCCGCGGCAACGCCGTGGGTCGGCCGCTGGCGGTGGTCTCGGCGGTGCTCGGGCTGGGGGGCGGGCTGCTCGGCGCGCTCGTGCTCACCGGCGCCCTGGCCGCCGTCGTCCCCGTGCTGGTGCCGCTGCTGCTGGTCGGCGCGGTCCCGGCCGTGCTGCTGTCCCGCCGCGCCAGCCGGGCGGAGTTCTCGCTGGCGCGGCGGTCCACCGCCTCGGTCCAGCGGCGGGGCTACCTGAAGTCGCTGCTGAGCCACCGGGTGACCGCGGCCGAGCTGCGCGCCCACGACGCCGCGCCGGAGCTGATGCGCCGGCACGCCGTCGAGGACCGGGCCCACCTGGCCCGGCTGTCGGCGCACGTCGCCACCCGTCGGCGCACCGCCGCGGCCGGGCTGGTGGCCTCGGCGCTCGCGCTGGCAGGCGCCTTGGTGGTCGTGGTCGGGCTGGCGGCCGCCGGGCGGATCAGCCTGCCCGACGCCGGCGCGGCCGCGGTGGCCGCCCGTCTGCTGGGCGGGCAGCTGAGCCGGGTCTTCCGGGCGGTGGGACAGCTCGTGGAGGCCGCCCCCTTCCTGGCCGACCTGGACTCGTTCCTGGCCGACCACCCGGCGCGCGCGGACCGCGGCGTCCGGCACCCCCTCGGCTCGGGGCTCACCGTGCGCGGGGTGTCCTTCCGCTACCCCGGGCGGGACCGGCCGGCCGTGGACGGCGTCGACCTCACCGTGGCACCGGGCCAGGTGGTGGCGCTGGTGGGGGAGAACGGGTCGGGCAAGACCACGCTGGCCAAGGTGCTGGCCGGGCTCTACGCGCCGGGCGGCGGGGTGCTGTGCTGGGACGGACGGGAGCTGTCCGGGGAGGACCTGCGGGCCAGCACCAGCGTGCTGTTCCAGGACTTCCTGCGCTACCAGATGTCGGTCCTGGACAACGTGACGGTCTCCGACAGCAGCCGGCCCGTCGACCGCGCGCACGTCGAGCGGGTGCTCGACCGGGTCGGCATCGGGGACGCCGTCCGGCGCCTGCCGCAGGGGCTGGACACCGTCCTGGGTGTGGAGCTGGGGGAGGGGGCGGACCTGTCCGGGGGGCAGTGGCAGCGGCTGGCGCTGGCCCGGGCGCTCTACCGGGACCGGGACCTGGTGGTCCTCGACGAGCCCAGCGCCGCCCTGGACCCGCGGGCCGAGCACGAGCTGTTCCGCGACGTCCGCGGCGTGCTCGACGGCCGCGCCGCCGTCCTCATCTCGCACCGGTGGTCCAGCGTCCGGCTCGCCGACGTCATCCACGTGCTCCACGAGGGCCGGGTGGTCGAGCACGGCAGCCACGAGGAGCTGGTCGCGGCAGGCGGCCGGTACGCCGAGATGTACGCGATGCAGGCCGACGCCTACCGGGCCTGACGGCCACCGCTCCCGGTGTCTCAGCCGGACAGGCGCGCGCAGTCCGCGGGGCCCAGCGCCACGGGCTGGCCCGACGCCAGCTCGGCGATCACGATGCCCTGCACCAGCGGGTCCGAGGGCAGCTGCCCGTGCTGCACCCGGCTGTCGGCGCACACCGACTGCACGGTGAGCTGCAGCGCACCGTCGAGGCGGGCGGAGTCCGGCGGGGTCACGGTGGTGTCGACGTCGGTCCACACCGACACCCAGGTCGGGCCCGCGGGGGTCTCGTCACCGGCGTTCAGCCCGCGCAGCACCTCGCTGTCGGTGCGCAGCTGCTGGCAGCCCTCGGGGCACTGGTCGGGGGCGAAGGAGCCGGCCAGGTCGGCGACCGTGGTGCCGTGGTGCGGCGAGCCCAGGGTGACGATCCGCCGGGCCTGCTCGGCACCGCCGTCCGCCGCCCAGATCCGGGTGACGACGCCGCCGGCGGAGTAGCCGACGACGTCCACGCTGTCGGCGTCGGTGCGGGCCAGGGCCTCGTCCACGGCGGTGGCCAGCACGGCGGCGGACTCCCGCAGGTCCCCGGTCCCCTCACCGGGCACCGGCACCACGGTGGCGTCCCGGCCCACGGCGGTCAGCGCGTCGGCCAGGGTCTGCAGCGACCGGGTCGAGCCGCCGTAGCCGGGGACCAGCAGCACCGGACCGGGTTCGGCCTGGGAGACCGGCGCCGGGTCGCCGGCGGTCAGCCGCGGCACGAGCACGGCCGCGCCGACGGCGAGGACCGCGACGACCAGCCCCGCCAGCAGCCCGAGCACGAGGCGGCGGCGGGCGGGGGCGAGTCCGGCGAGCACGACACCACTGTCCCTGGTGGACTGCACCCGTGCCGCCGTTCCTGTCCCGGGAGGACTACTTCACAGCCTGGTCACAGTGGCATGGCGGGACGGACCCGCGAGCCAGCGGCGTGGTCCGCGGCTGGCTGACCATCGCCCACACCCTGGCCCGCCCGCTGGCCGGCGTCCCACCGCTCGCGGTCACCGTGCTGGGTCTCGCCGTCGCCGGGGCCGCGGTGGGCCCGGCCGCGGCCGGGGGCCCCTGGCTGGTGCTGGCCGGCGTGCTGGTCGGGCTCTCCGGGCTGCTGGACTCCCTGGACGGCGCGCTGGCCATCGCCGGCGGCCGGGCCGGGCGGCGGGGGTTCGTGCTGGACTCCGCGGTCGACCGGCTCACCGAGGTGGCCTACGCGCTGGCCTTCTGGGCCGCCGGGGCCCCGGCCTGGCTGGCCGTCGCCTTCGGCGCGCTGTGCTGGTTCCCCGACTACCTGCGCGCCCGGGCCGGCCAGGCCGGGGTGGACGAGACCGGGGCCATCTCGGTGTGGGAGAGGCCGACCCGGGTGGCGATGGCGGGCATGACGCTGGGCGGGGCCGGGGTGGTGTCCGGGGT
>NZ_CEEDOS010000077.1:0-8582 GCF_979256525.1 Klenkia sp. AC732
CCCCTGCCGGGCCCACCCCCGGCGAGGCCAGCACCGTCGAGCCGACCCCGGTGGTCCCCGCCCCCTGAGCGACACCCTCCGCGCCGGGCACCGGCCCGGCGCGGAGGGGCAGGACGGTCAGACGAAGGGGGAGTTGAAGATCGCGAAGTACACGGCGATGTAGTGGCAGGCCGCCGCCACGATCGTCATGGCGTGGAAGACCTCGTGGTAGCCGAAGACGCCGGGCCACGGGTTGGGCTTCTTGATCGCGTAGGCGACCGCACCGATCGTGTACAGCACCCCGCCGGCGGCCAGCAGCACCATCGCGGTCACCCCGGCCAGGGCCAGGATGTCGGTGAGCACGAAGACCGCCACCCAGCCCAGCGCGACGTAGATCGGCACACCCAGCCAGCGCGGTGCGGTGGGCCAGGCCATCTTCAGCGCCACGCCGCCCAGCGCCCCGCCCCAGACGACGGCCAGGATCACCCAGTTCGTCGGAGCCGGGACGGCGAGGGCGGCGAACGGCGTGTACGTGCCGGCGATGAACACGAAGATCATCGAGTGGTCGAGCCGCTTCATCAGCTTCCAGCCGCGCGGCGACCAGCGCCGGCGGTGGTAGGCGGCGCTGATACCGAACAGCCCCAGGATGGTGAGGCAGTAGATGCTCACCGGCAGCCCGGCGCGCACCCCGCCGTGCGTCCACGCCAGCGGGATCAGCACCGCCCCGGCGACGATCGACCCGAAGGCCGCGAAGAGGTGCAGCCAGCCACGCAGCCGCGGCCGGGTGTCGGGGTGGTCGAAGTCGGCGTCGCCGTACTCGGCGTCGGCCCACTCGCCGTCGCGGAGGACGGCGTCGACCTGCTCGCCCTCCGCGACGACGGCGGTGGCGGCCTGTCCGGGGGGCGCCTGGACCTCGGAGCCGTCGGAGGCCACCCGCACGGTCTCCGCGGGGTCGTGCACTGCGCTCATGGTCCGAGGTTAGGGCGCGGTCGCCCCCCGTCGCACCCCACCCGGCTGTGAGGTCTCCGGGGGACGGTGCCCTGCGTCGACCGGGGCCCTCCCGGTCTGCGCAGCGGAGTCCTAGGGTGGCTCTCCGTGGGGGCCCGCGAGCAGGTGCGCACGGCGCTGACGTCGTTGTACGAGCGTCGGCTGGTCCGTCGCCTGGACCGGGCCGCCGCCCCGCACCACGTCGGCGTGATCGTCGACGGCAACCGCCGCTGGGCCCGGGCGATCGGGCTGGAGGACGTCAACGACGGCCACCGCCGCGGGGCGGACAAGATCGCGGACTTCCTGGGCTGGTGCGACGAGACCGGCGTCGGCGTCGTCACCCTGTTCCTGCTGTCCACCGACAACCTGACCCGGCCCGAACCCGAGCTCACCCCGCTGCTGCGGATCATCGAGGGCGTGGCCTGCGACCTGTCCGGACCGGACCGGCGCTGGCAGCTCAACGCCGTCGGGGCGCTGGGCCTGCTGCCCGCGGAGACCGCCGCGGTGCTCAAGCAGGCCGAGGAGGACAGCCGTGGCCGGGCGGGCGCCACGGTCAACCTGGCGGTCGGCTACGGCGGCCGGCGCGAGATCGCCGACGCCGTCCGGTCGCTGCTGGCCGAGCACGCCGAGCGCGGGACGACGCTGGACGAGCTGGTCGAGGACCTGGACGTCGAGCACATCGCCGAGCACCTCTACACCCGCGGGCAGCCCGACCCCGACCTGGTGATCCGGACCAGCGGGGAGCAGCGGCTGTCGGGCTTCCTGCTGTGGCAGACGGCGCACTCGGAGTTCTACTTCACCGACGTCTACTGGCCCGAGTTCCGCCGGGTCGACTTCCTGCGCGCGCTGCGGGACTACGCGGCCCGTCAGCGCCGCTTCGGCGGCTGACCGCGCGGGTGTGAGACTGGGTGCCATGACAGCCGGCGCGGTCGACCTGCCCCTGGAGTACGTGAAGCTGGGGCTGCGGTTCGACCGCCTGGAGGAGGGGTTCGTCGACGCCTACACCGGCGACCGGCGGCTCCGGGCCCAGGTGCTCGACGAGCCGGCCCCCACCCCGCGCGGGGTGCGAGACCAGGCCCGGGGGCTGCTCCGTGAGCTGGACGCGACCGACCTGGCCGCCGACCGCGTCGAGCACCTGCGCGGCCAGCTCACCGCGCTGGAGTGCACCGCCCGGGTGATGGCGGGGGAGCCGGTCACCTACCGGGAGGAGGTCCGCTCCTACTTCCAGGTCGACGTCGACCTCGGGGACCCCGCCGACTACGCCGCCGCGCACGCCGAGCTGGAGGACCTGCTGCCGGGCACCGGCACGCTGGCCGAGCGGTACGCCCAGCACCGCCGCCGGGAGGAGTGCCCGCCCGAGCGCCTGGAGGCCGCGGTGCACGCGCTGTCCAGCGCGCTGCGCGACCGGGTGCGCGGGCAGTACGGCCTGCCCGAGGCCGAGACCGTGCAGTACGAGGTGGTCACCGACAAGCCCTGGTCGGGCTTCAACTACTACGAGGGCGGCTACCGCTCGCGGGTGGCGATCAACGCCGACCTCCCGCACCGGCTGGGTCAGCTGCCGCACCTGGTCGCGCACGAGGCCTACCCCGGCCACCACACCGAGCACTGCCGCAAGGAGCGCGGGCTGGTCGAGCGCGACCGGCACCTCGAGCACACCGTCTTCCTGGTCAACACCCCCGAGTGCCTGATGGCCGAGGGCCTGGCCGACCTGGGCCTGGAGGCAGCGGTCGGGCCGGGGTGGGGCCCGTGGGCCCAGGAGGTCCTGGCCGACCTCGGGCTGCGACTGGACGGAGGGCTCTCCGAGCGGGTGTCGGCTGCGGCGGCCCCGCTCAACCGGGTCCGTCAGGACGCCGCGGTGATGCTGCACGACCGAGGCGCCCCCACCGAGGACGTCGTCGCGCACCTGCAGCGGTGGTCGCTGGTCAGCCGCGACCGGGCCGCCCAGCAGCTGCGGTTCCTCACCCACCCGCTGTGGCGGGCCTACATCACCACCTACGTCGAGGGCTACGACCTGCTCGCCGGCTGGTTGGCCGCCCGTCCGGCGGGGCAGTCGGCGGCCGACCGGTTCCTCCGGCTGCTGGACGAGCCGCTCACCCCGGCCCGGGTCACCGCCGAGCTCGCCGGATGAGGCGCACCGCGCGCGAGCGCCGGGTGCTCGGGCTGTGGTCGGCCGCCTGCCTGGCGCTGTTCCTGGTGCTCGGCCTGCTGTGGGTCGGCGACCTGTCGCTGCAGTGGCCGGTGCTGGTGGTGCCCGTGGTGTGGGCGCTGGTGGCCGCCCGGCCGCGACGCGCGGAACCCGCTCGACCCGACTGAGCCGCCGGGTCCATCATCTGGCCCGTGATCCACGCCCGCGGGTTGTCCCGCACGTTCGCAGCCAAGAAGCGCGGCAAGGCCTCCACCGAGGTGCGCGCCGTCGATGGGGTCGACTTGGACGTCGAGGCCGGCGAGATCGTCGGCTTCCTGGGCCCCAACGGGGCCGGCAAGACCACCACCATGCGGATGCTCACCACCCTGCTGGCCCCGACCGCGGGCACCGCCACCGTGGCCGGCTGCGACCTGCTCCGCGACCCGGTCGGTGTCCGGCGGCGGATCGGCTACGTCTCCCAGGCCGGCTCGACCGCGCCGGAGAACCGCGCGGGGGAGGAGCTGGTCTCCCACGCCCGGCTGTACGGGGTCAGCACCGCCGACGCCACCGCCCGCGGCCAGCAGCTCTTCGCCGAACTGGACCTGGACGGGCTGTGGGAACGCCAGCCCAAGGCCATGTCCGGCGGCCAGCGCCGCCGGCTGGACATCGCGATGGGCCTGGTGCACGTGCCCGGCCTGGTGTTCCTGGACGAGCCCACCACCGGCCTGGACCCGCAGGCCCGGGCCAACCTGTGGGGCCACATCGAGGGGCTCCGCAGGGACCGGGGGACGACGGTCTTCCTGACCACCCACTACCTGGACGAGGCCGATGCGCTCTGCGACCGGGTGCTGGTCATCGACAAGGGCGTCATCGTCGCCTCGGGCACCCCGGACGCGCTGAAGAGCTCCGTGGGCGGTGACCTGCTGACGGTCACCGCCACGCACGCCGACCGGGCCGGGGACGTCGCCGGCCGGATGGCCGCGCTGCCCGGCGCGGAGGCCGCCCAGGTCACCGGGGACCGGGTCACCTGCCGGGTCCCCGCCGGCGGCGCCGCCCTGGTCACCCTGCTGCGCGACCTGGACGCCGCCGGGATCGAGGTCGCCGGCGTGGAGAGCCGCCGTCCCAGCCTGGACGACGTCTTCCTGACCGTCACCGGCCGCTCGCTGCGCGACGGCGAGCAGACCACCACTCAGACCACCGCTCAGACCACCGCGCAGACCGCGCCCGCCGAGGAGACCGCCCGATGAGCACCCTGGTCCGCGACACCGGGACCGTCTTCACCCGGGCCCTGCGCACCTCGCTGCGCAACCCGGCCTGGCTGGTCATCAGCCTCATGCAGCCGGTGCTCTACATCGTGCTCTTCGGCCCGCTGCTGGAGCCGATCGCCGGGCAGCTGGGCGGCGCGAACGCCTACCAGGTCTTCGTGCCCGGGATCCTGGTCCAGCTGGGCCTGTTCGGCACCGCGTTCGTCGGGTTCAGCCTGATCGCCGAGTACCGGGCCGGGGTCATCGAGAGCCAGCGGGTCAGTCCCGCGCCCCGGGCCGCGCTGCTGCTGGGCCGGGTGCTGCGCGACGTGCTGGTCCTCGCCGTCCAGGGTGTCGTGCTGGTGCTCGTCGCCGTCCCGTTCGGGCTGGACGCCTCGGTCGGTGGGGTGGCCCTGACGATCGTGCTGGTGGCCGTCCTCGGCGGGTCGCTGGCCGCGGTGTCCTACGCGCTGGCCCTCACGCTGAAGAGCGAGGACGCCTTCGCCCCGCTGCTGAACGTGGTGCTCTTCCCGGTGCTCCTGCTGTCGGGGATCCTGCTGCCGATGACGCTGGCCCCGGGGTGGCTGCAGACGGTGTCGGACCTGGTGCCCTTCAAGCACATCGTGGACGGCGCCCGGGCGCTGTTCGCCGGCGACTTCGGCGCCCCCGACGTCGGCTGGGGCGTGCTGTTCACCGTCCTGCTGGCCGGGTTGGGCGCCTGGTACGGGACCTCGCAGTTCCGCAAGGAGTCCGGCTGAGGCCGCGACACGCCGGTCGGCGTAGGGCCGGAAGTCACCTGCCGGACACCTCGCGGGCCTAGCGTCCGAGGTGTCCGGGGAGCCCGCCTCGCCGGACACGGGAGGCCCGGTTGGTGCGATGCGAGCTGTCGACCAGGGGGGCCGGACCACGGCCTCTGCGCCGGGGCCCGGCCACCTTCGAGCAGGGGTGCGCCAGCACCCCACCGGGAGTCGATCCGTGAGTTCTCGCCGCACGTACGTCCTCGACACCTCCGTCCTGCTCTCCGACCCGGGCGCCCTGCTGCGCTTCGAGGAGCACGACGTCGTCGTCCCCCTGGTCGTCATCGGGGAACTGGAGGAGAAGCGGCACCACCCGGAGCTGGGCTGGTTCGCCCGTCAGACGCTCCGCCTGCTCGACGACCTGCGGGTGCAGCACGGGCGGCTGGACGCGCCGATCCCGGTGGGTGACACCGGCGGGACGCTGCACGTCGAGCTGAACCACTCCGACGCCTCGGTGCTGCCGGCCGGGTTCCGCAACGACAGCAACGACAGCCGCATCATGGTGGTCGCGCTCAACCTGCGGGCCGAGGGCCGCGACGTCTGCCTGGTCACCAAGGACGTGCCGCTGCGGGTGAAGGCCGCGGCGGTGGGCCTGGACACCGACGAGTACCGCGCGCTGGGGGCCGTGGACGCCGGCTGGACCGGGATGGCGGAGGTCTCCCTCAGCGACGACGAGATCGCGGCGCTCTTCGCCGGCGGCACCCTCTTCCTGCCCACCGCGGCCGAGCTGCCCACCCACACCGGGCTGGTGCTGCTGTCCTCCCGCGGGTCGGCGCTGGGCCGGGTCACCGCGGACAAGCACGTGAAGCTCGTCCGCGGGGACCGGGAGGCCTTCGGGCTGCACGGGCGCTCGGCGGAGCAGCGGATCGCACTGGACCTGCTGCTGGACCCCGAGGTCGGCATCGTGTCGATGGGCGGCCGGGCCGGGACCGGCAAGTCCGCGCTGGCGCTGTGCGCGGGCCTGGAGTCGGTCATGGAGCGGCGGGCGCACAAGAAGGTGGTCATCTTCCGGCCGCTGTACGCCGTCGGCGGGCAGGACCTGGGCTACCTGCCCGGCTCCGAGGGCGAGAAGATGGCGCCCTGGGCGCAAGCGGTCTTCGACACCCTGGGGGCGCTGGTCTCCGGCGAGGTGGTCACCGAGATCCTCGCCCGCGGGCTGATCGAGGTGCTGCCGCTGACCCACATCCGCGGCCGCTCGCTGCACGACTCCTTCGTCATCGTCGACGAGGCACAGTCCCTGGAGCGCGGCGTGCTGCTCACCGTGCTGTCCAGGCTGGGCACCAACTCCCGCGTCGTGCTCACCCACGACGTCGCCCAGCGGGACAACCTGCGGGTCGGCCGGCACGACGGCGTCACCGCGGTCATCGAGGCGCTCAAGGGCCACCCGCTGTTCGCACACGTGACGCTGACCCGGTCCGAGCGGTCGCCGATCGCGGCGCTGGTGACCGAGATGCTGGAGGACCTGCCGGTCTGAGCGCACCGACGGCCGGGGTCCGCGGGTGCGGGTCCCGGCCGTCGTGCGTGCGGGTCAGGAGTCGGTGGTCTCGTGTCCGGCGTCCGCGGTCACCCGGCCGCGGGCGGCCGGGCGCCGGGCAGCCGAGGGGCGGGGGGAGAACGCCGCGCGCAGCAGGGAGCTGGCGACCCAGCCGGCCAGGAGACACCAGGGCAGTCGCGCGGTCACCTCGTCCACGTCGAGCGAGCCCTGGGCCCCCATGAGCAGCACCGGGAGGGCGAAGAGCAGGGCTGCGCCGAGGACGTCCCAGCGCAGCGGGTTCACGGCCGGCCGGCCAACCGCTCACACAGCAGCGCGGCCCAGCGGTGCGCGGTGGCGCGGGCGCCGTCGACCACGGCCACCGGCACCGGGAGCCCGGCCAGCAGCGCGGCGGGGTCCGCCGAGGACTCGGTGTCGGTGACGACCACGGCGTCCACGCGGGGCAGGCCGGCCAGCCAGCCGGTGAGGTCGGCGGGCTTGCGGGTGGCGTCCAGGACACCCCAGACGGCGGTGGGGGCCCACGCCTGGAGCATCTGCGCGACCCACGCGGAGCCGGCGTCCCGCAGCGGGACGTCGACGGCGACGACGGTCGGGACGCCGGCGCCCGCGGCGGCCTCGCGCCGGGTGGCCGCGACGGCCGCGGTGGGCACCCCGACGTCGGGGGTGGACAGCCCGGAGAGCTCCCCCCGGGTCGCCCACTGCACCCGGGCCGGGTCCAGCCGCAGCGACGTGGCCAGCACGCGGGCGGCGCCGAGGGCGTCCGCGCCGGGGCCGACGACGACCAGCACGTCACCGGGCTCGGCGGGCGCTGTGGGGGCGTCGGGCAGGGTGCGGGCCAGCACGGCGGTCAGCGCGGCGAAGGTGCCGCGGGCCGCGGCATCGGCACCGAAGTCCTCGCCGAGGAGGGCGGCGGGCAGGCCGAGCGCGGTCAGCCCGGCCGGGGCGGGGTCGACGACGGCAGCCGCGTCCGGGGCGGCCGGCAGCAGCTGGGTCACCGTGGCCAGGCCGTCGGCGGCCGCGGAACGCCCGCGGGTGGTCGGGTGCGGAGGAGCGGTGCGGGACCGGCCGGCACCGCGGGCGGGCGGGACCGGCGGGCGCGGACCGCGCACGCGCGGCGCGGCGGCCGGGGTGGTCAGCAGGCTGCTGAGCGGGGGCAGGACGGTGGTGGAGTCCATCGGCAGCGGCGCCGGGTCGCTGGCGGTGCGGGCGAGCTCGTCGGCCATCCCGGCGGCCATCTCCTGGGCCATCTCCTCCACGAGGAGGCCGCTGACCTCGGAGGCGAGCTCCGGGCGTGACGGGGCGTCGCCGAGGAAGTCGCTGTCGGCGACCGCGGTGATGACCTCGATGAAGCCGCTGGCGTGGTCGGGGGTGTGCAGCGGCTCGCTGCTGCCGACGACCGCGACGAGGGTGCCCTCGGCCTCCAGCGGCCCGGGGCGCACGGCGGACTGCAGGCCGGTGCCGGCGGTGCGGTGCCGGCCGGAGGCGTCGGCCCGGCGACGGCGCGGGGTGCTGCCGGTGCCCGAGAGGGCAGCCGCGCGCAGGGCCTCGAGCTGCTCGTCGACCGCGGGGGCCTCGGGCACGACGACGTCGGCCACCGGGTCCGCGGGCGCCTCGAGGGTGGCGTGCCCGGATCGGGCGGTCCGGTGTCGGCCGGAGGGGTCCGAGGCCGGGGCGGGGGTCGGCGTGGGCGCACCCCAGAGGTCGTCGCCCGCCGACGGCGCGGCCGGGATCTCCTCGGCCTCGATGGCCCCGGCGACGGCCTCCTCGGCCGCCCGGCGGTCGGCGGCGCGCCGGCTGGCGCGTCCCCCGGCCTGCGGCGGGACGTCGGGCAGTCCCCGCCGTCGCGGGGTCTGGGCCCCGGCGTCCTGGAGGGCGGACGACGCGACGACGTGCTGGTCCATGGACACCTGCTGGGCCTCTTCCCGGGGGGACGACTGGGTGGAGCGGAGGCCGGGGGG
>NZ_CEEDOS010000078.1:0-7967 GCF_979256525.1 Klenkia sp. AC732
GGGCGGGGTCGGGGCAGGCACCCGCTCAGTCTCCGGCAGCCGCCGGTGCGGCTGCGTCGTCCCCCTCCAGGACCCGGACCACACCGTCGGTGGGGGGCACGACGGTGCCGTCCTGCAGCGCGCCGTACCGGGGGTTCACCGTGGTGTCCAGGCCCGACGCCACCGCGTCGACCAGCGGCTGCGCCGCGTCGGAGGCGGCCTGCCGGGCGGCGCCGGTGAGGTCCTCGGTGAGGTCCTCGATCGGCGGGAAGGCCACCTGGCCGACCAGCACACCGCCGGTCTCGGCGACCGGCAGGGAGAAGACGCCCTCGGGCAGCACGCCCGCCACGGCGTCGGCGAGCACGCCCGGCACCTGGTCCAGTGAGCGCAGCTGCGCCTCGGGCAGCGTGTAGGTCCCGGCGTACTGCGCGGCCAGCGTCCCGTAGGCCGCCGGGTCGGCGCGCAGCTGGGCGGCGACGGCGTCCGCGGTGGCCTGGTCGGGCACGGTCAGGTAGCCCAGCTCGAACTGGGCGCCGGAGGAGCGGGCCTGCTCGTAGGCGTCCTCGATGCCCGCGTCGGACAGGTCCGCCAGACCCTCGGCCTGGGCGACCTCCTCGCGGACCAGCAGCTGGCGGATGATCTCCCGCGCGTCGTCGGGCAGCAGGCCCTGCTGCTGCGCCAGCTGACCGAACAGCTCGTCCTCGGGCTCGCCGCCCAGCAACTCGGTGATCCGCTCCCGGACGTCGGCGTCGGTGACCTCGACGTCGTACCGCTCCTCGACCACGTCGTAGACGCGGGCGCCGATCATCAGGTCCAGCACCTGCCGGGTGTAGTCCCCCGAGGGCAGCGACGCGGCGTACGTGGCGACGCCGTCGTCGGCCAGCCGCTCGTCGACGGCCGCGGTGAGGTCGTCCACCCGGACCCGGTCCTCGCCCACGTAGGCGGCGACGTCGGGTGAGGTGCGGCAGCCGGTGAGCCCGGACAGCGCCACCCCCAGTGCCAGCAGGGTGCCCAGGGTGCGCCGCGTCACACCGGGACCCTCCCACACCGCGGGGCTCAGGCGGGCGACCGGGAGCGCTCGCCGCGCAGCAGCGACAGCGCACCGACCAGGGCCAGCACCGCCCCGGCCACCGCCGCCGGCGCCCATCCGGCCCGGGTCCGCTCGTCCAGGAGCCAGTGCCCCGCCGCTGCCGGGAGCAGGGTGCTGACCACGAACATGACCGCCAGGACCGGCACCGCCGGTGCCGCGGCCAGGCCCCGGGTCAGGTGCAGCTGGCCCAGCACCATGCCCGCGGCGGTGAGCACGCCGAGCAGCCACAGCTCCCCCGGCAGGTCCCAGAACCGCCACCAGGCGTCGGGCAACCGGGACACCAGCGCCCGGACGCCGACCGCGCCCACCGAGAACCCGATGCCGGCGAGGGCCCCGAAGACCCAGGTGCCGGCCGGGACGCCGACCGCGACCAGGGCCAGGACGACCGCGGCGGCCAGGCCGACCAGCAGCGCCGTGCCGCCGGACACCGCCGGCCCCGGCACGGTCGCCGCGACCAGCAGCCCGAGCCCGGCGACGGTGGCCACCAGCGCGGGGGCGTCGGTCCGGGTCGGCCGGCGCACCCCGGCCAGCTGCTGCAGCACCGCCGTCACCGCCAGGGCGGCGACGACGGCGCACTGGACCACGAGTAGCGGCAGGTCGGCCCGGGCCACCGCCGAGGTGCCGAACCCACCGGCCTGCAGTGCGGTGCCGGTCCACCAGGCCCGCGAGCGCAGCGTCGGCCCCGCCTCGCGCGCGCCGTCGCTCAGCCGGGCACCGGCCACGCCGTAGCAGGCGACCGCCGCAACGAGCGCGACCGCGGAGACGATCACCCCGCGGCAGCGACGACCGGCGGCTCGAGCACCGAGGTCATCAGGGCGTGCAGCTTCTCCAGCAGGGCGACGTCGCGCAGCGGCGTCCGGCGGTCCGGGCCCACCGGCACCTTCAGCGAGACGGTGTTCACCGTCGACTTGTAGGTGACGCCCTCGGCGAGGCGGCCCAGCTTCATCTGCTGGGACTCCCGCAGCTCGACCGGGGAGATGCGCACGTTGCGCCCGGCCATCGACACCTCGGTGACACCCAGCCGGCGCATCGCCGCGCGGAAGCGGGCCACCGCCAGCAGGTTCAGCACCGGGGCGGGCGCGGGGCCGTACCGGTCGGTGAGCTCGTCGAGCACGGCCTGCGCCTGGTCGTCGTCCTGCACGGAGGCCACCTTGCGGTAGGCCTCCATCCGCAGCCGCTCCCCGGGCACGTAGTCGTGCGGCAGGTGCGCGTCGACCGGCAGGTCGACCCGGACGTCGGCCGGCTCCACCGCCGGGGACTCCCCCGTCGCCTGGGCCCGGTAGTCGCTGACCGCCTCGCCGACCAGCCGCACGTACAGGTCGAAGCCCACCCCGGCGATGTGCCCGGACTGCTCCCCGCCCAGCAGGTTGCCCGACCCGCGGATCTCCAGGTCCTTCATCGCCACGGCCATGCCGGCACCGAGGTCGGTGTTGTTGGCGATCGTGGTGAGCCGGTCGACCGAGGTCTCGGTCAGCGGCCGGTTCGGGTCGTAGGTGAAGTAGGCGTAGGCCCGCTCCCGGCCACGGCCCACGCGCCCGCGGATCTGGTGCAGCTGGGAGAGCCCGAAGGTGTCGGCCCGGTCGACGATCAGGGTGTTGGCGTTGGGGATGTCCAGCCCGGACTCGACGATGGTCGTGGCGATCAGGACGTCGTACTCCTTCTCCCAGAAGCCGACCATGATCTTCTCGAGCTCGTGCTCCTTCATCTGCCCGTGGCCCACGGCCACCCGGGCCTCGGGCACCAGCCGACGGATCGTCGCCGCGGCCTTGTCGATGGACTGCACCCGGTTGTGGATGACGAAGACCTGACCGTCACGCAGCAGCTCGCGGCGGATCGCCGCGGCCATCTGCTTGTCCTCCCACGCGCCGACGTAGGTCAGCACCGGGTGCCGCTCCTCGGGCGGGGTGAGGATCGTCGACATCTCCCGGATGCCGGTCAGTGACATCTCCAGGGTGCGCGGGATCGGGGTCGCGGACATCGACAGCACGTCGACCGCCGTCCGCATCGTCTTCAGGTACTCCTTGTGCTCGACCCCGAAGCGCTGCTCCTCATCGACGATGACCAGCCCCAGGTCCTTGAACCGGGTGGTCGGCTGCAGCAGCCGGTGCGTGCCGACCAGGACGTCGACCTCGCCGTCGGCCAGCTTGCGCAGCGTCTCGTCGGACTCGGCCTTGGACTGGAACCGGGACAGCACCGCCACGGTGACCGGGAACTGGGCCATCCGCTCGGAGAAGGTCTTGAAGTGCTGGTTGGCCAGCAGCGTCGTCGGCACCAGGACACCGACCTGCTTGCCGTCCTGCACCGCCTTGAACGCCGCCCGGATGGCGATCTCGGTCTTCCCGTAGCCGACGTCGCCGCAGATGATCCGGTCCATCGGGACCGGCTGGGACATGTCCGCCTTGACCTCGTCGATCGCGGCCAGCTGGTCGGGCGTCTCCTGGAAGGGGAAGGCGTCCTCGAGCTCGCGCTGCCAGACGGTGTCCGGGCCGAAGGCGTGGCCCTTGCTGGCCATGCGTGCGGAGTACAGCCGGATCAGCTCCGCGGCGATCTGCTTGACCGCCTTGCGCGCCTGGCCCTTGGTCTTGGCCCAGTCGCTGCCGCCGAGCTTGGACAGCGCCGGGGCCTCGCCGCCGACGTAGCGGGTCAGCTGGTCCAGGGCGTCGGTGGGCACGAAGAGCCGGTCCGGCGGCTGGTTCCGCTTGCCCGGGGCGTACTCGACGATCAGGTAGTCCCGCTGCCCGCCGTGCACGGTGCGGCTGACCATCTCCAGGTACCGGCCCACGCCGTGGTGCTCGTGGACGACGAGGTCGCCGGGCTGCAGCTGCACCAGGTCCACGGCGTTGCGGCGCCGGGCGGGCATCTTGGTGGCATCGCGCATCGAGGTGCCGCGCTGACCGGTGAGGTCGTGCTCGGTGAGCAGCGCCAGCCCGATGCCGGGGAAGGCGAACCCGGCCTCCAGGTTCCCCTGGGTGACGTGCGTGACGCCGGCCTCGGGGCCGGTGGCGACGTCGGGCACCAGCCGGACGCCGAGGTCGGCCTCGGTGAGCTGGTCGGCGGCCCGCTGGGCGGGGCCGGGCCCGGCGAAGGTGACGACGACCCGCCACTGCTCGGCAGCCCAGGACCGCAGCTGCCCGATTGCGGCGTCCTGGTCGCCGTGGAAGCGCTCGACGCCGGTGGCGTCCAGCGTCACGTGGGTGTCGTCGTCCTCGCTGGCCAGGGTGAACGTGCCGGTGGTCCACCAGGGCAGGCCGCGGCCACGGGCGTCGTCGGCGACGTCCTCCAGGTCGCGGAAGGAGGAGGCGCCCAGGTCGATGGGGGCCTGACCGGCCTCGGCGGCGGTCTGCCAGGACGCGGCGAGGAACTCCTCGGCGGTCCGGACCAGGTCCGCGGCGCGGCTGCGGACCCGCTCGGGGTCGCAGACCAGCACGTGCGTGCCGCGGGGCACCAGGTCGGTGAGCAGCTCCATCCGGCCGGCGCCGATGAGCGCCGGGGTGAGCGCCTCCATGCCCTCGACCGCGATGCCCTCGGCCAGCTGGCCGGCGACCTCGGCGAGCTCGGGGTGCTCGACCGCCAGCGCGCGGGCCCGCTCGCGGACCTCGGGGGTGAGCAGCAGCTCGCGGCACGGCGGGGCCCACAACCGGTCGGGGCGCTCGTCGAGGGAGCGCTGGTCGGCGGCGGAGAAGTACCGCATCTCGTCGACCTCGTCGCCCCAGAACTCGACCCGCACCGGGTGCGGCTCGGTCGGCGGGAAGACGTCGAGCAGCCCACCGCGGACGGCGAACTCGCCCCGCTTCTCCACCAGCTCGACCCGGGTGTAGGCGGCGTCGGCCAGCCGCCGGCTGATCTCGCCCAGCTCGGCGGCGTCGCCGGGGGCGAGCTCGACGGGCACCAGGTCGCCCAGGCCGGGAGCCAGCGGCTGCAGCAGGCTGCGGACCGGGGCGACCAGGACGTCGATCCGGCCGGTGCTCGCCTCGGGGTGGGTCAGGTCGCGCAGCACGGCCAGCCGGCGGCCCACGGTGTCCGCCCGCGGGGACAGCCGCTCGTGCGGCAGCGTCTCCCAGGCCGGGAACACCTCGACCCGTCGGTCGGGCACGAAGCAGCGCAGCAGGGCGGCGGTCGCGTCGGCGTCCCGCTCACCGGCGGTGACGACCAGCACGGGGACGCCCGCACCGGGGGACGCCGCCGCCAGGGCCGCGGCCACCAGCGGCTGGACGGTCGGCGGGGCGGTGACCGCCAGGTCGGCGGCGCCGGCCCGCTCGACCACCCGGGCCAGGCCGGGGTCGGTGAGGACGACGTCGAGCACGCCGCGCAGGGTCACGAGGGGGTACTCCATCGGGTCCGGGCCGCACCGCTCACGCTTCCCGGGCGGACGCACGGGGGCGCGGGGGGCCGAGGACCAGGTTAGTCCTCCGCTGCCCCGCCCGCCCGGGTCAGTAGGCGCCCGACCCGGCCAGGACCGCGCGCAGCGTGCGGGCCAGGATGCCGAGGTCGCGGCCGAAGGACCAGTTGTCCACGTAGCGGACGTCCAGCTCGACGGTCTCCGCCCACGACAGGTCCGAGCGACCGCTGACCTGCCACAACCCGGTCACGCCCGGCCGCACGAGCAGCCGACGCTGCATGTCCGGGCCGTAGGTCTCCACCTCCCGGGCCAGGGCCGGGCGGGGCCCCACGAGGGACATGTCCCCGCGCAGCACGTTGACCAGCTGGGGCAGCTCGTCCAGCGAGTAGCGGCGCAGGACGCGGCCGGCCCGGGTGACCCGGGGGTCGGTGCGCATCTTGAACAGCACCCCGTTGCCCTCGTCGACGGCGGCCAGGTCGGCGACCCGGTCGTCGGCGTCGACGTGCATGGAGCGGAACTTGAGGACGTCGAAGGGGCGGCCGTGCCGGCCGACGCGGCGCTGCCGGTACAGCACGGGGCCGCCGTCCTCGCGGCGCACCCACACGGCCAGCCCGATGAGCACCGGGGAGGCCAGCAGCAGGACCAGCAGCGCCACCAGCCGGTCGACGACGGTCTTGGCCAGCCGGCGCAGGCCGCGGTAGGAGGGCTCGATGATCTGCACGACCGGGAAGCTGATCGTCGGACGCACCTCCAGGCGGTCCACCGCCACCTCGACCAGCCCGGGGGCCAGCAGCACCTCGATGTTCGTGCCCTCCAGCCGCCAGGCCAGCTGGCGCAGGTAGTCCGCGGCGCCGTCGCTGGCCGAGGCGACCATGACGGCATCCGCCCGGGCCTGGTCCAGGACGGCCGGCACGAAGCCCAGACCGCCCAGCACGGGGACGCCGATGCGGCTGAGCCCGCCGGCACCCGAGGGGTCCGGGACGCAGGCGCCGACGACCGACCAGCCGGCGCTGACGTCCTTGCGCAGCCGGGTCGCGATGTCCACCAGGGCGGCCTCACGGCCGACCAGGACCACCCGCTTGGTCATCAGCCCCCGGCGGCGCAGGGCGTGCATGCGGGCCCGCATCAGCCGCCGGACCAGCACGGTGAGCGGCGTGCCGAGGACCAGGGCCGTCGTCACCGGGGCCAGGACCGTGGGGACGACGAGTTCCAGCGTCACCGCCACGGCGGTGGCCGCGGCCAGCGACACGGCGGCCAGGACCACCCGGCGGTACTCCTCGGGACCACCGCCGAAGCGGCGTTCCCGGTAGGTGCCGGCGGCCCACAGTGCGGCGAGCCAGAGCACGGCGGCGACCGCGGTGGCCGCTGCCGCGGGGGCCGGCTCACCGGACCAGCGCAGGGCCGCGACCAGCGAGCCGGCGGCGACCAGGGCGTCCAGCAGCAGCACGAACCCGGTGTAGGTGGACAGCCACTCCGGCGGCCGCCGGCGGCGGGCCGAGAGCGGGTCGTACATGGGCAGGTCGACGAGCGGGCCGTGGGCGCCGTCGCCGGCCCGGCGGCGGGGCACGTCGGACCCGCCCAGCGCGGGGGAACCGGAGGACAGGGTGCGGGGCACGGTGCGCGGGGCGTGGATGGGCCGGACGCCGTCGGACCCGAGGGCGCCGTCGGCCAGCAGCCCGCGGGCGGCGGCCTCTGCGGCGGCCTCGGCGGCACGGGCGAGCTCGGCCGCGTGCGCGACCTCCGCGCCGCGCCGCAGCCGGACCTCGGCCGGACCGGTCCCCGGGGTCGCCTCGTGCTCGGCCGGTCTGCCCTCGTCGGACGGCAACGGTCCCCCTCCTGGTCCAGGTGCACGGCTGTGCTCTCCCTGGACGTCGGCAGGACCACCCGCCGGGACCACCCCGGACGCGGGAGACCACCCGGACGGGGGAGGTCAGCTGCGCGGGTGCACCACGTTCTGTGCGGCCTCCAGCCCCTTCTCCAGCAGCAGCTCGACGGCGTCGGCCGCCTCGCCGACGAGCAGTTCCAGCGTCTTGCGCTCGGTGGCCGAGAAGTCCTTGAGCACGAAGTCCGCCGGGTCCTGCCGACCCGGGGGGCGGCCGATGCCGACCCGCACCCGCAGGTAGTCCCGGGTGCCGGTGGACCGGGAGATCGAGCGCAGCCCGTTGTGCCCGCCCTCTCCCCCGCCGCGCTTGAGCCGGACGACGTCGAAGTCCAGGTCCAGCTCGTCGTGCACCACCACCAGCTCGGTGGCGGCGATCGAGTGGTAGCCGAGCAGGCCCTGGACCGGGCCGCCGGACTCGTTCATGTAGGTCGTGGGCTGGGCCAACACGACGCGCCGGCCGGCCAGCCGGCCCTCGCCGGACACCGAGCGGGCCCGCGGGCCCTTGCCCGGGGACAGCTTGGCCCCGGCGCGGGCGGCCAGCTCGGCCAGCACCATGGCGCCCACGTTGTGCCGGTTGCCGGCGTAGCCGGGGCCGGGGTTGCCCAGGCCGACGACCAGGAACGGGCCGGCGGGGGGCTGCGGGGACGCCGCGGGGGCGCCGGCAGTGCCGGCGCCCC
>NZ_CEEDOS010000079.1:0-7710 GCF_979256525.1 Klenkia sp. AC732
CCCCGCCCGGAGGGTGCCCGGTCGGCGACCTCGCCGCGCAGCAGGCCGGCGAAGCGGTCGGCGGACCCGGCGCTCGAGGACGGTGACGTGGGACGGGCGGAGGGTGCGGGGGTGGACGGTGCGCCCACGGACAGCGTCACGCGTACGCCGCCGCGGCCGCGGTGACCTTGCGGACGTAGGACTGCGTCTCCGGGTAGGGCGGGATGCCCCCGAACCGGGAGACCGTCCCCGGGCCGGCGTTGTAGGCGGCGAGCGCCAGGTCGGTCGAGCCGAACTGGGCGGTGAGCTGGCTGAGGTACCGGGCGGCACCGTCGACGGCGGAGGCCGGGTCCATCGCGTTGACGCCCAGGCCGGCGGCCGTGGCCGGCATGAACTGCATCAGCCCCTGCGCCCCGGCGCCGCTGGTGGCGGTGGAGTCGAAGCCGGACTCGGTCTTGGCGACCGCGGCGAGCAGGGCGGGGGAGACGCCGTGCCGGGCGCCCGCGGCGGTGAACAGGTCGCTGTAGGGCACCCCGGACAGGCCGGCGCCCGGGACCGGCGCCGCGGTGGTCGCGGTGGTCGCGCCGTTGCTGGGCAGCACCCGGCGGATCACCGAGGGGTTGCCGACGTCCTGGATCTTGACCACGTCGCCGGCCTGCGGGGCGGCGATCATCTTGCCGCCGCCCAGGTAGAGCCCGACGTGGTCGATGCCTGAGCGGGAGGAGCTGTTGTCGAAGAAGACCAGGTCGCCGGGGCGGGCGTCGGCGAGGCCGGCGACCGCGGTGCCGGCGGTGGCCTGCTGGCTGGAGGTGCGGGGGATGCTGATCCCGAGGTCGGCGAACACGCGTTGGGTGAACCCGGAGCAGTCCAGCCCCTTGGCCGGGTCGGTGCCGCCCCACACGTAGGGGACGCCGAGGTAGTTCTTCGCGGCGTCGACCACGGCGCTCTCGCTCGCGGCGTTGCCGGCGGTGGGGGTCGCGGCGGCCGTGGACGCGGTGGCCGTGGTGCCGAGCCCGGCCTGGGCCGCGGCGGCGATCCAGGCGCGCGCGGCCACCGGGTTGCTGCCGGCGAACGCGGCGACCCGGGTCTGGATCTCGGCGATCCGGCCCTGGACCGTGGTCAGTCCGTCCACGTGTCCTCCTCCCTGCTGCGGGTGTGACGGCCGGTGACGATGTCGTCGACGGCCCGCTCCTCGGCGGCCAGCTCGGCCTGGAGTGCACTGAGCCGGTGGCGCTCGGCCAGCCGTTCCAGTGCCGCGGTCCGCTGGGCGGCCGCGGTCCAGGCGGCTCGCACCGCGTCGGACTGCTGGGCGGTCGCGGTCGCGGCCGCCCGTGCCTCCCCTGCATCGGCAGCCAGGGCGCGCACCCCGACCACCGCGGCGAGGAAACCCGCGCCGGTGAGCCCCGACGGCAGCCCGGCACCGCCGAGCGCGGCGGCGACCTCGTCGGCGTGCTCGGCGCTGCGCAGCGCGCGGCGCTCGGCCTCCGCGGCGGCCAGGCCCGCGGTGCGTTCCTGGGCGCGGCGGAGCTCGAGCACCGGCTGCAGGCGGAAGGCGGTCCGCTTCACGCCGACCCGACGATGGCGTGCAGGCGGGCCCACGCCTCGTCGGGGGGCGTGCTGTCCTCGACGGTCTGCCGGAGGAACCCGGTGAGCTGGGGCTCCAGCGCACGGGCCCGGTCGACGAGCGGGTCGCTGCCGGCCTGGTAGGCGCCGATCTCGATCAGCTCCTTGACGTCGCGCAGCGCGCCGAGCAGCCGGCGGGCCTCGCGGGCGTCGGCCATCCGGTGCGGTGCGGTCACCGAGGAGGCGACCCGGGAGATCGACTCGAGCACGTCGATGGCCGGGAAGTGCCCGGCGGTGGCCATCGCCCGGGTGAGGACGACGTGCCCGTCCAGGATCGAGCGGGCGGTGTCGGCGATGGGCTCGTTGTGGTCGTCGCCCTCCACCAGCACCGTGTACAGCCCGGTGATGGAGCCGACCTGCCCGGTGCCGGCCTTCTCCAGCAGCCGCGGCATCATCGCGAAGACGCTCGGCGGGTAGCCGCGGGTCGCCGGGGGCTCCCCGGCCGACAGCCCGACCTCGCGCTGGGCCATGGCGGTGCGGGTGATGGAGTCCATCAGCAGCAGCACGTCGCGGCCCTGGTCGCGGAAGTCCTCGGCGATCCGGGTGGCCACGAAGGCCGCCCGCAGCCGGACCAGCGGCGGCTCGTCGGAGGTGGCGACGACGACGACGGTGTTGGCCATCCCCTCGGCGCCCAGGTTCTCCTCCAGGAACTCCCGGACCTCGCGGCCACGCTCGCCGATCAGGCCGATGACCCGGACGTCGGCGTCGGTGCCGCGGGTGATCTGGGCCAGCAGCGTGGACTTGCCCACGCCGGACCCGGCGAAGATGCCCAGCCGCTGGCCGCGGCCGGCGGGGACCAGGGTGTCCAGCGCCCGGACGCCGAAGGACAGCGGCTGGTCGACCCGGGTGCGGGTGAGCGCGTGCGGGGTCTGGGTGGCGAGGTCGACGTAGCGGGCGCGGCCGGCCAGCGGGGGACCGCCGTCCACCGGGCGGCCGAGCCCGTCCAGGACCCGGCCCAGCAGCGCGGTGCCGACCGGGACCTGCAGCGGGCGGCCGGTGGGGCGGACCCGGGAGCCGACGGTGACCCCGGCGACCTCGCCCAGGGGCATGCAGGTCAGCCGGTCCTTGTGCAGGGCGACGACCTCGGCCTGCAGCGGACGCGCCCCGGACGGGCCGTCGCCGCCGATCTCGACGATGTCGCCGACGGCGGAGGTGACGCCCTCGACGGTGATGGTCAGGCCCATGGCGCCGGTGACGGCGCCGGTGCACAGCGGGCGGCCGGCGGCTCGCGCCCGGTCCAGGACGTCCTGCACGCTCACGCGCCGAGCACCTCGCGGACCCGCTGCAGCGCCGGGCCGAGCTGGGCGTCGACCCGGCTGACCCCGGCATCGGCGATCGCGCCGGCGGGCTCGACCGCGGGGTCGCCGACCACGCGCACGTGGTCGGGGACCTGGGCGAGGGCGGACTCGGGGATGCGCTCGAGGTCGGCCGGGTTCAGCCGGACGACGACCGGACCGTCGGTCGGGGACAGCGCCAGGGCGCGCCGCAGGGCGTCGATGCCGGGGCGGCGGGCGACCTGCAGCTCGCGGGCGAAGACCTCCTCGACCAGGGTCAGGGTGGCGCCCAGGACCAGGCCGTCGAAGGTCTCCCCGCCCAGCGGCGGGGTGGCGTCGACCTGCGCGCAGGCCGCGGTGAGCGCGGCGACGGCCGAGGCGGTGCGGGCCTCCCAGCGCTGCTGGGTGAGCGCCAGCCGCTGGGCGGCCTCTGCCTCCACCCGGTCGACGACGTCCGTGGCGGTGGCCAGGCCCTCGGCGTGCCCGGCGGCCCAGCCCTCGGCCCGGGCCTGCTGGCGCAGCCGGGCCAGCTCGGCGGCGTAGACCTCCTCGAGCCGGGGCGCGGGGGCGTCCCCGGCCCGGCGGCCGGTCGACCCGGGTGCCCGGCGGTCGACGGTCCGCTCGGCCGTCGGCCCGGGTGCCCACGCGGTGGCCCGGGCGGACCCGCCGCGCAGCACGCTGCGGACCGGGCCCAGCGCGTCGGTCGCCGCGTCGGCGGTGAGCTCGTCGAGCTGCACCGGGTCCGGCACGACCCGGACCGGACGGCCGGGGCGGACCGAGCGGTCCCAGGCGACGGCCCGCGCGGTCGACTCCCCGCGCAGCACCGCGCCCTCAGGCGATGAGGTCATCGTCGCCACCCCGGTCGATCACGATCTGCCCGGACTCCTCCATCGCCCGCAGGGCGGCGACCACGCGGGCCTGCGCCTCGCCGACGGCCGCGGCGCGGACCGGGCCGAGCAGCTCGATCTCGTCGCCCAGGTCCAGGGCCGCACGCTCGGACAGGTTGCGCATGACCTTGTCGCGGACGTCGTCCCGCACGCCCTTGAGGGCCGCGGCCAGGTCGGCCGTGGAGACCTCGCGCAGCACCAGCTGCATGGACCGGTCGTCGACGATGACGATGTCCTCGAAGACGAACATCTGCGAGCGGACCTTCTCGGCCAGCTCCGGGTCGCTGGCCGACAGCGACTCCAGGATCGACTTCTCGGTCGGCCGGGACGCCCGGTTGATGATCTCGACCAGGGTCTCGACGCCACCGGCCGAGGACAGCTCGGGGGAGGCCAGCAGGGAGCCCATCCGGCGGCTGATCTCGTCCTCGACGAGCCGGACGACCTCGGGGGAGGTCCGGTCCATCATGGCGATCCGCAGCGCGACGTCGGCCTGCCGCTGGGGCTCCAGGCGGCTCATCAGCTCTGCGCTCTGGGTCGCCGGCAGGTGGGCCAGGACCAGGGCGATGATCTGCGGGTGCTCCTCGCGCATGAAGGAGAGCAGCTGCCGGGTGTCGGCGTTGCGCAGCGAGGTGAACGGCGGGTCGACGTACACGGCCTGCAGCCGGCCCAGCACCGCCTCGGCCTCGGCGTCGCCCAGGCCGGCGGTCAGCGCGTCGCGGGCGAAGTCCATCCCCCCGGCACCGAGGTGGGTGGGGTTGACCATCCGCTCGTGGAACTCGTAGAGGACGTCGTCGACGTCGGTCGGCGCCACGTCCTTGAGCCGCATCAGCTCACCGGTCAGGGCGTCGATCTCGTCGGGGGTCAGCTGCGCCATGACCGCGCCGGCCTCCTCGCGGGACATCTGGGCGAGGAACAGCGCGGCCTTGCGCAGGCCGGACATGTCGCGGCGGGGGAGCCGGACGGGCGCCCGGTCCAGCTCGCTCCCGGGGCCCAGGCCGACCATCTGCTCGACGCTCGTCAGGCTCATGTGCGGCTCTCGGCCAACCAGCCGCGGAGGGTGGAGGCCACGGCGTCGGGCTGCGCCTCGATCATCGAGGTGATCTCACCGCGCAGCCGCTGCCGCTCCAGGGCCTCGATGGCCGCCGACGTGCGCAGGCCCAGGGCCTGGTCGCGGGTGCTGGACACCATGAGCGGGTCCAGGTCGTCGGCGCCCTCGAGCTCCAGGGCCTCGTAGTCCTCGTCGAACTCGTCCTTCTTCTTGCGGTTCTTCAGCCACACCAGCAGGACCAGCAGCAGCAGGCCGCCGACGATGGCGCCGGTCTTCACCAGCGACCACATCTGGGCGCTGGCCTCCGCGGCCTGCTGGGCGGCGATGTCGGCGGTGGCGGCGTCGGCGGCGCCGGTGTCGAAGGCGGCCGAGGCGACCGTGATGGCGTCGCCGCGGGCCGGGTCCAGGGACACGGCGTTGCCGACCAGGTCCTGCACGGTGCCCGGGGCGATGGTGGCGGCGCCGTCGGCGCTGTTGAGGACGACGGCGACGGTGAGCCGCTCGACCTGGCCGGGGGCCGCGATCGTCGTCCGCACCTCGGTGTTCACCGCGTTGTTGGAGGTGGTGTCCTCCTTGGTGTACGAGCCGTCTCCGCCGCCGGCGGTGGTGGCGGTGCCGTCGGTGCCCAGCACCCCGGCCGCGCCGGCGCCGCCGGTGCCGGTGTACTGCTCGGTCGTCGAGGCCTCGGCCAGCGCCGGGATCTCGGCCGGGTAGCTGTAGGTGGTGCTGGTGCTGTTGCTCTGGTCGAAGTTCATCGTCGCGGCGACGGTGACCATGGAGTTGTTGGGGCCCAGCACCCGGTCCAGCATCGCCTGGGCGTTGGCCTGCAGGGTCTGCTGGAACGTCGCGGTGGCGTCGGCCTGGCTGTCGGTGCTGGCGCCACCACCGGCGGCGGAGAGGACCCGGCCGGTGGTGTCGGAGACGGTGACGTCGGCGGGGTCCATGCCCTGGATGGAGCTGGAGACCAGGTTGACCACGGCCTGCACCTGCTCACCGGCCAGCGAGGTGCCCGGGGTGAGGGCCAGCAGCACGGCGGCGGTGGGGCGGCTCTCGTCGGTGACGAAGACCTCGTCCTTGGGCATCGCGATGTGCACCGAGGCGGTCCGGACGCCGTCCATCGCCTCGAGGGTGTTGTTGAGCTCGCCCTCGAGGGCCCGCTGGTAGGTGGTCTGCTGCTCGAACTCGCTGGTGGTGATGCCCTGCTCGTCGAGCAGGGAGTAGCCGGAGTCGCTGCCCTCCTGCGGGGTGAGGCCCTTGCCGGCGACCGACAGGCGCAGCGCGTAGACCCGGTCCTTGGGGACCAGGATCGTGCCGGCGCCCTGGAGCTGGTAGTCCACGCCCTCGGCGGTGAGCTCGTCGGTGATGGCCGAGGCGTCGGTGGCCGACAGGTTGGTGAACAGCGGCTCGTAGGTGGGGGCGGTCACCCAGCGCACGAAGAAGAAGCCGCCCAGGACCAGCACGAGCACGAGACCCACGAGGGTGGCCTTCTGGGCCGCCGTCATGGTGGCCAGGGCGGCGCGGGCGCGGTCCAGGGGACCGGCGAGGGCGGCGGGCATCAGACCGGCATCCGCATGATGTCGTTGAAGGCCTCGACGGCCTTGTTCTTGATCGTGACGACGGCCTCGGTGGCCAGGCGGGCCTCGCTGGCGGCGATCATGTAGTCGTGCACGTCCTGCAGGTCGCCGGTGGCGGCCTGGGTGGCCATCGTGTCGGAGGTCTTCTGCAGGCCCTGCAGCTGCCCGATCGAAGCGGTGAGGACGTCGGCGAAGGTGCTGCCGTCGGCGTTGGTGGGTGCCTGCACCGCGGAGGTCGCCGAGCCGCCGCCCAGCGCGCCGATGCCCTGGGTGAGCATCCCGCTGATGTCGGTGGCCGGCACGCTGTTGCTGGCGCCGTTGTTGTAGTAGCCGCTGTTGACGCCGATGCCGTAGCCGGTGGTCATCGCGACCGGGTTGATCGTCACAGGTTCTTCCCGAGCTGGAGAGCCGCCTGGTAGGCGTCGGTGGCCCGCGAGATCGCGCTGATGTTGGCCTGGTAGCCACGCTGCGCGATGAGCAGGTTGGTCATCTGGGTGCCGAGGTCGATGTCGGGCATCCGCACGTAGCCCTCGTCGTCGGCCAGCGGGTTGTCGGGGGAGTAGACGAGCTTGCCCTCGGCGCTGCCGAACGCGGCGCCGGCGACCCGGACGCCGCCGGTGCCCGAGCCGTAGTCCACGGCCTGGGCGACGATGAAGCGCTCCTTGAAGGCCTCCTGGTCCGGGGCCGCCGCGGTGTTGATGTTGGCGATGTTGTCCGAGACCGCGTCGAGGTACTTGCGGTGCAGCGTCATCCCGGAGCCCGAGATCGCGATGGAGTCGAAGACGGCCATCACTGCGTCCGGAGGGCGCTGCGCAGGAGGTCGTACTTGCCGTTGAGGGCCGACAGCGCCAGCTGGTAGCGCAGGCCGGTCTCGGTGGCGATGACGGTCTCGGAGTCCAGGTCGACGTTGTTGCCGTCGGTGCGCGTGGCGGCCAGCGAGCGGGACGTCGTGCCGGCGCCCACGGTGGGGGTGTCGCCGTCCTCGACCTGGCGGCGCAGCGTCGACTCGAAGTCGGTGCGCCCGGCCAGGTAGCCCGGGGTGTTGATGTTGGCGATGTTGTCGGCGCTGACGCGCTGCCGCTGGGAGAGGCCTGACAACGCTGCGTGCAGCGACGTCATGGTGGCGTCCGCGATCATCTCTTGCCTCCGACTGGTCCGCGGGAGGCCCCGGGGAAGGGGCCTTTCCTCGTGCGAGTCGTTCATCGGCAGTGCCTGACCGGGACGTGACCACCGGGGCCGATCTGACTCGTGTGACTCGTGGGTCGAAGGGGGCCGACGGGCCCGCCGGGGCTCCTGACCCCCGACGGGGCGGCCGGGGCGCGGGG
>NZ_CEEDOS010000080.1:0-7015 GCF_979256525.1 Klenkia sp. AC732
ACCACCGGCCCCACACCGCCCTGGGCAACCTCCCACCCATCACCCGGTGCACCAACGTCACCGAGCAGTACACCTAGCGCGCGTCCTGGCGGGCCCCGCCCCGGGTGGGGTCCGCCGGGCGGTGCTCGTCGTGGTGGCACCGCTGCTGGTGGGCCAGGACGTCGGCCAGCCGCAGCCGACGGTGGCTGCCCGGCTGGTCGTAGGGGATGGCCCCGTGGTCCAGCAGGCGCACCAGGGTCGGCCGGCTGACGCCGAGCAGGTCCGCCGCCTCCTGGGTGGTGAGCAGCTGCTCGTGCCTGCTCAGGGTCACCGCGGCGCCGTCGGCGAAGGCGTCGGTGACGAACTGCAGCGCCTCGTCGAGCTCGGCGGGCAGCTCCACCTCGGTCCCGTCGGACCCGCGCAGCACCCACGGCCCCGGCGGCAGTGCCGCCAGGTGTGACCGGGGCGGCAGCACCGTCGACTCGCGCAGGTGGTGGTCCACGGGGCAGACTGTAAATCGAACGAATCGAACGCGCGCGTCCTGAGCACGGCCGGCGGCGCCGACAACCCTCTGGAGACCCGTGGGCCTGCTGCTCCTCGCACACCTGGTGGCCGCCGTCCTGGCGCCGCTGCTGGTGCGCTGGTGGGGCCGCTCCGCCTACTACGCACTCGCCCTGGTGCCCGCGGCCGGCTTCGTGTGGCTGGCCACCCGGCTGTCCACCGTCCTGGACGGCGGCACCGTCGAGGAGCGGACCACCTGGATCCCGGCGCTGGACCTGCACGTCACGCTGCGGCTGGACGCGCTCGCGCTGGCCGTCGCGGTGCTGGTCACCGGGGTCGGTGCGCTGGTCTTCGTCTACTGCGCCCGGTACTTCGAACGCGACGACGAGGGGCTCCGCCGGTTCGCCGGTGTCCTGATGGCGTTCGCGGGCTCCATGCTGGGCCTCGTCGTCGCCGACGACATGCTGCTGCTGTACGTGTTCTGGGAGCTGACCACGGTCTTCTCCTTCCTGCTGATCGGTGGCAGCGGTGCCAAGGTGGCCGGCCGCCGCGCCGCGCAGCAGGCGCTGATCGTCACCACCGCCGGCGGGCTGGCGATGCTCGTAGGGCTGGTCATGGTCGGCCAGGCCAGCGGCAGCTACCTGCTCAGCGAGGTCGTCGCCGACCCGGGCACCGGGCCCGTCGTCACCGTGGGCGTGCTGCTGGTGCTGGCCGGCGCGGTGACCAAGTCGGCGATGGTGCCCTTCCACTTCTGGCTGCCCGCCGCCATGGAGGCCCCCACCCCGGTCAGCGCGTACCTGCACGCCGCCGCGATGGTGAAGGCCGGCATCTACCTGGTCGCCCGGCTGGCCCCCGGCTTCGCCGACACCCCGGGCTGGAAGCCGGTGGTCGTCGGACTGGGCCTGGCCACGATGCTGCTGGGCGGCTACCGGGCGTTGCGCCAGTACGACCTGAAGCTGCTGCTGGCCTTCGGCACCGTCAGCCAGCTGGGCTTCCTCATGGTGCTGGTGGGCAGCGGCAGCCGGGAGGCCGCCGCCGCCGGGATCGCCATGCTGCTGGCGCACGGGCTCTTCAAGTCCACCCTCTTCCTCTCCGTCGGGGTCATCGACCACACCTGCGGCACCCGCGACCTCCGCGAGATCTCCGGCCTGGGCCGCCGGGTCCCGGTGCTCGCCGTCATCGCCGGCCTGGCCGGCGCCTCGATGGCCGGGCTGCCGCCGCTGCTGGGCTTCGTGGGCAAGGAGGCGGCGTTCACCGCCTTCCTGGACGGCGGCCTGGCCGACCGCACCTGGGCGCTGCTCACCCTGCTGGGCCTCGTCCTCGGCTCGGTCCTGACGGTGGCCTACACCGCCCGGTTCCTCTGGGGGGCCTTCGGCACCGGCGGCTCGCTGCGGCACTGCGACGCCGACCGCCCGGGCCCCGAGCACCTGCACCGCCCCGGCCCGGCCTTCCTGGCCGCCCCGGCCGTGCTCGCCCTGCTCGGGCTGGTCGCCGGCCCGCTGAGCCCCGCGCTCGAGCCGCTGGTCGCCCGGTACGCCGACACCCTGCCGCTGGTCGCCGAGGAGGCCGAGTCCCTCGCCCTGTGGCACGGGCTGCAGCCGGCCCTGCTGCTGTCCCTGGTCACGGTCGGCGGCGGTCTGGCGCTCTTCACCGCCCGCGACCTCATCGCCCGGCTGCAGCGCCGGCTGGCCGTCGACGCCTCGGCCGACGAGGGCTACTGGCACACCATGCGCGGGCTGGACCGGGTCGCCCAGACCACCACCCGCCGCACCCAGCGCGGCTCGCTGCCCACCTACCTCGGCGTCATCCTCGTCGTGCTGGTCGCCCTGCCCGGCTCCGTGCTCGTCTTCCGCGCCCCGTGGCCGGAGGAGATGCGGCTGTGGGACACCCCGGTGCAGGCGCTGATCGGCGTCGTCGTCCTCGGAGCGGCCGCGCTCGCCGTCCGCATCCGGCAGCGGCTGTCCGCCGTCCTCGTCGTCGGCGTCACCGGCTACGGGGTCGGCGTCCTGTTCGCCGTGCAGGGCGCCCCCGACCTCGCGCTCACCCAGTTCCTGGTCGAGACGCTGACCCTGGTCACCTTCGTGCTGGTGCTGCGCAAGCTGCCCAAGGACATCTCCGACCGGCACCAGGCCAAGGAGCGCACCGCCCGCGGCCTGATCGCCGTCGCCGTCGGACTGCTCATGGGCGGGGTCGGCGTCGTCGCCCTCGGCGCCCGGACGGCGACCCCGGTCTCGGTGGACTACCCGCAGCAGGCCTACGAGTTCGGCGGCGGCGAGAACATCGTCAACGTCACGCTGGTCGACATCCGGGCCTGGGACACCATGCTCGAGGTCTCGCTGCTCGTCGTCGTCGCCACCGGGGTGGCCAGCCTGGTCTTCCTGCGCGAGCGCACCGGCGCGGTGGCCCGGGCCACGGACGCTGCCACCACGACGTCGGAGGCCAGGCGTGCCCCGCGGGACCGGTGGCTGGCCGCCAGTGCCACGCTCGCCCCGCAGCGGCGCTCGGTCATCCTCGAGGTCGTCACCCGGGTGCTGTTCCACACCATCGTCGTGCTCAGCGTCTACCTGCTCTTCAGCGGCCACAACGTGCCCGGCGGCGGGTTCGCCGGCGGCCTCGTCGCCGGTCTGGCGCTGGTGCTGCGCTACCTGGCCGGCGGCCGCTACGAGCTCGGTGAGGCCGCGCCGGTCGACCCGGGCAAGCTGCTCGGCGGCGGGCTCCTGCTGGCCGGCGGCACCGGCATCGCCGGCCTCGTGCTCGGTGCCGACGCACTGCAGACCACCATCCTCGAGCGCACCGTGCCGGTCCTCGGTGACGTCAAGCTGGTCACCTCGCTCTTCTTCGACATCGGCGTCTACCTGATCGTCATCGGCCTCGTCCTGGACGTGCTGCGCAGCCTCGGCGCGCAGATCGACGCCGACGACGAGGAGGACGACGACGAGGGCCCGCAGGAGGACGGCGACGGCAGCGGCAGCGGCGCCGTCGGGTCCGGCGCCGGTGGCCTCGCGGGGTCCGTCAGTGGCAGGGACGCCCGGGACGACGGCCCGCACCCCGAGTCCCGCCAACCCGACCCGGCCGGCCAGGGAGGTGCCCGATGACCCCCACCGTGGTGTTGCCGGTGATCGTCGCCGGGCTGTACGCCGCCGGTGTCTACCTGCTGCTGGACCGCAGCCTGACCCGCGTGTTGCTGGGCTTCCTGCTGCTGGGCAACGCGACGAACGTCCTGCTGCTGTCCGCCGGCGGGGTGGCCGGTCTGGCGCCGATCCTGCCCGTCGACGACGAGTCGGAGATCAACGACCCGCTGCCGCAGGCCCTGGTGCTCACCGCCATCGTCATCACCTTCGGCATCTCGGCGTTCGTGCTGGCGATGATCTACCGCTCCTGGCGGCTGGTCCGCGACGAGGTCGTCCAGGACGACGCCGAGGACCTCCGGGTGGCCACCCGGGAGGAGATCGACGCCGACGAGCGCGACCCCGAGCTGCTCAGCCCGGCCGACCGGGGGCCCGGCGACGGGTTCAGCGTCGAGGCCGGGCCGCACCCCGCCGACGGCACCCCCTCCGACGACGTCGGGCTGGAGCTGGCGCAGGTGGAGGCGGCCGAGAACGAGTCCGCGGAGGCCCGGGCGGTCGGCGACGTCCCACCCACCCGCGCCGGCGGGGAACCAGCACACCGGGAGGAGGAGCACTGATGGAGGACCTGATCCGGGTGCTCACCCCGCTGCCGGTGCTGCTGCCGCTGCTGGGTGCCGCCGGCGCGCTGCTGGTCGGCCGGCACCCGCACCTGCAGCGGGCACTGAGCATCGTCGTGCTCTCCGGCGTGCTGGCCGTCTCGGTGTCGCTGCTGTTCATGGCCGACGCGCAGGGCGCCACCTCGGTGTCCGTCGGTGGCTGGCCGGTGCCGCTGGGCATCGTGCTGGTCGTCGACCGGCTGTCGGCGCTGATGCTGGTCGTGGCCAACACCGTGACCCTCGGCGTGCTGGTCTTCGCCGTCGGCCAGGGTGTCGCCGACGGCGACGAGACCGACACCCCGCTGTCGATCTTCCACCCGACCTACCTGGTGCTCGTCGCGGGCGTGAGCAACGCCTTCCTGGCCGGGGACCTGTTCAACCTCTACGTCGGCTTCGAGGTCCTGCTGGCGGCCAGCTACGTGCTGCTCACCCTGGGCGGCACGGCCGGTCGCATCCGGGCCGGCATCACCTACGTGGTGGTCAGCCTGATGAGCTCGCTGGTCTTCCTGGCCGCGATCGGCCTGGTCTACGCCGCCACCGGCACGGTGAACATGGCCCAGCTCGCCGTCCGGCTCGGGGACCTGCCCGAGGGCACTCAGCTGCTGCTGCAGTCCATGCTGCTCGTCGCGTTCGGCATCAAGGCCGCGGTCTTCCCGCTGTCGGCCTGGCTGCCCGACAGCTACCCGACCGCCCCGGCGCCGGTCACCGCGGTCTTCGCCGGTCTGCTGACCAAGGTCGGCGTCTACGCGATCATCCGCACCAACACCCTGCTGTTCCCCGACGGGGCGCTGGACGACCTGCTGCTGTGGGCCGCGCTGGCCACCATGGTGGTCGGCATCCTGGGTGCGGTCGCGCAGACCGACGTCAAGCGGATGCTCTCCTTCACCCTGGTCAGCCACATCGGCTACATGGTGTTCGGCATCGCCCTGGGGACGACGGCCGGCTTCGCCGGGGCGATCTTCTACGTCGTCCACCACATCGCCATCCAGACCACGCTCTTCCTGGCCACCGGTCTGGTCGAACGACGCGGGGGGACGACGAACACCGAGAAGCTGGGCGGGCTGGCCAAGGCGTCCCCGCTGCTGGCGATCCTGTTCTTCGTGCCGGCGATGAACCTGGCCGGCATCCCGCCGCTGTCGGGCTTCATCGGCAAGCTCGGCCTGCTGGAGGCCGGCGTCGCCGTGGGCGGGGTGGGCCCCTACGTGTTGGTCGCCGGCGCCGTCGTCACCAGCCTGCTCACCCTGGTCGCCATCGCCCGCGTGTGGGGCCGGGCGTTCTGGCGCCCGCGCGCGGTGGACACCGCCGAGGAGGACGTCGCCGCGGTGCGCCCCGCGACCGGCACGGCGACCACCACCGAGGAGCTCCAGGCGGCCACGCTGCCGGTGACCATGGTGGCGGCGACCGCCGGGTTCGTCGCGATCACGGTCGCGATCACGGTCTTCGGCGGGACGCTCTACGGCGTCGCCGACCGGGCCGCGGCGGACCTGCTGGACCGCACGCCCTACCTGGAGTCGGTCTTCGGCGACCGGGTGATCGAGTGACCGCGCAGGTGACCCGGCTGCGCCAGCAGGTGCCTCTGCTGGTCTGGCTGGTGCTGGTCTGGATGCTGCTGTGGGGCACGTTCTCCTGGGCGAACCTGCTCTCCGGGACGGTGATCGCCCTGGTGATCACGACGCTGCTGCCGCTGCCGAGCGTGGAGACGACGGGCCGCTTCCGCCCGCTGGCCGCCCTCCGCTTCCTGGGGCGCTTCCTGGTGGACCTGCTGGTGTCCAGCGTCGAGGTGTCCTGGTTGGCGTTCCGGCCCGGCCGGCACCGCTCGGCGATCATCACCGTGCAGCTGCGCACCGACTCGGACCTGCTGCTGACCGTCATCGCCGAGGCGCTGTCGCTGGTGCCGGGCTCGCTGGTGCTGGACCTGGACCGCGAGCACTCGGTGATGGCGATCCACCTCGTGCAGGTGCGCGACCTGGAGCACGTGGAGCGGCAGCGGGCCAACGTGCTGGGCATGGAGGACCGCGTCGTGCGGGCCTTCGGCTCCGCCGCCGACATCGCCCGGCTCGACGAGCCCGGCACCACCACCCCGGAGACCGAGGGGACCGAGAGGATGAGCCAGCGGTGACCGTCGTCGCGATCGTCTGCTTCGCGCTGCTGGGTGGCGGCGCCGTGCTGATCCTGGCCCGGCTCGCCCTGGGCCCCTCGCTGCTGGACCGGGTGGTGTCCACCGACGCACTGCTCGTCACCATCGCCTGTGGCATCGCCGTCTACTGCGCGGTCTACCGGGACATCTCGCTGGAACCGGTGCTGCTGGTCGTGGCGTTGCTGGCCTTCGTCGGTTCGGTGTCGGTGGCCCGCTACATCGGCGGCATGCTGGTCTCCGCCGAGACCCCCACCGACGCCACCCCGTCCGACGCCGACCTGGCCGGCCACCCGGAGCCCGCCCCGTGAGCCCCGCCGACGTCGTCGCCTCGGTGTGCCTGGTCGCCGGCTGCTTCCTCTGCCTGACCGCGGGCCTGGGTCTCATCCGCTTCCCCGACGTCCTCAACCGGATGCACGCCGCCACCAAGCCCCAGGTGCTCGGCGTGCTGCTGGTGATGACCGGCGCCGTCATCCGTCTCGCCGGGCAGCCCATCGTCTGGATGCTGGTGCTGGTAGCCGTCTTCCAGCTGATCACCGCACCGGTCAGCGCGCACATGGTCAGCCGGATCGCCTACCGCCGCCGGCACGTCCGCCGCGACCTGCTGCACGCCGACCGGCTGGGCGTCGGCTCGGGCAACGGCCCGGTGTCGCACGGCGCGTACTCCCAGGGGGAGC
>NZ_CEEDOS010000081.1:0-5630 GCF_979256525.1 Klenkia sp. AC732
GGAATGATGTCCGGCGGCGTCCTACTCTCCCACCCAGTCCCCCGGGCAGTACCATCGGCGCTGAGAGGCTTAGCTTCCGGGTTCGGAATGAGACCGGGCGTTTCCCTCTCGCCATGACCGCCGTAACGCTGTGAAAGTTTCCACCCACACACCCGGTCAAAGGGGTGTCGGGCGGGGGAATGCTGGTTCCGCACTTTCAGAACCGCACAGTGGACGCGAGACAGTAGATCAATCAAAGCAAGATGTGTTGGTCAAGTCCTCGGCCTATTAGTACCGGTCAGCTGCACACCTTGCGGTGCTTCCACTTCCGGCCTATCAACCCGCTGGTCTGGGCGGGGGCCTTACCCGGTCAACCCGGTGAGAGACCTCATCTTGAAGCGAGCTTCCCGCTTAGATGCTTTCAGCGGTTATCCCTGCCGAACGTAGCCAACCAGCAATGCTCCTGGCGGAACAACTGGCACACCAGAGGTTCGTCCGTCCCGGTCCTCTCGTACTAGGGACAGCTCTTCTCAAGTCTCTTACGCGCACGGCGGATAGGGACCGAACTGTCTCACGACGTTCTAAACCCAGCTCGCGTGCCGCTTTAATGGGCGAACAGCCCAACCCTTGGGACCTACTCCAGCCCCAGGATGCGACGAGCCGACATCGAGGTGCCAAACCATCCCGTCGATATGGACTCTTGGGGAAGATCAGCCTGTTATCCCCGGGGTACCTTTTATCCGTTGAGCGACACCGCTTCCACATGCCGGTGCCGGGTCACTAGTCCCAGCTTTCGCTCCTGCTCGACCCGTCGGTCTCACAGTCAAGCTCCCTTGTGCACTTGCACTCAACACCTGATTGCCAACCAGGCTGAGGGAACCTTTGGGCGCCTCCGTTACATTTTGGGAGGCAACCGCCCCAGTTAAACTACCCACCTGACACTGTCCCTGATCCGGATCACGGACCGAGGTTAGACATCCAATTCGACCAGAGTGGTATTTCAACGACGACTCCACGAACACTGGCGTGCCCGCTTCACAGTCTCCCACCTATCCTACACAAACCGAACCGAACACCAATATCAAGCTGTAGTGAAGGTCCCGGGGTCTTTCCGTCCTGCCGCGCGTAACGAGCATCTTTACTCGTAGTGCAATTTCGCCGAGCCTGTGGTTGAGACAGCTGAGAAGTCGTTACGCCATTCGTGCAGGTCGGAACTTACCCGACAAGGAATTTCGCTACCTTAGGATGGTTATAGTTACCACCGCCGTTTACTGGCGCTTGAGTTCTGAGCTTCGCCGTAAAGCTAACCCGTCCCCTTAACGTTCCAGCACCGGGCAGGCGTCAGTCCGTATACATCGTCTTTCGACTTCGCACGGACCTGTGTTTTTAGTAAACAGTCGCTTCTCACTGGTCTCTGCGGCCACCCACCGCTGCCCGAAGCAAGTTCGATGACAGTAGATGGCCCCCCTTCTCCCGAAGTTACGGGGGCATTTTGCCGAGTTCCTTAACCACAGTTCGCTCGATCGCCTTGGTATTCTCTACCTGACCACCTGAGTTGGTTTGGGGTACGGGCCGCTCAGAGCTCGCTAGAGGCTTTTCTCGGCAGCATAGGATCATCCAATTCGCCTCATTCGGCTATGCGTCAGGTCTCACCCTCATGGGATACGGATTTGCCTATATCCCGGGCCACACCCTTGCACCGGTACTACCACTCACCGGTAGGACTACCTTCCTGCGTCACCCCATCGCTTGCCTACTACCAGTCCGGGTCCCACGTTCCACCCACACGTCATCAACCCGAAGGTCAACGATCACGGAGCTTCAGATGGTTAGCATCGCTGGGTTCAGCATGGACGCTCTTTCGCGGGTACGGGAATATCAACCCGTTGTCCATCGACTACGCCTGTCGGCCTCGCCTTAGGTCCCGACTCACCCTGGGCGGATTAGCCTGGCCCAGGAACCCTTGGTCATCCGGCGGGGGAGTTTCTCACTCCCCTTTCGCTACTCATGCCTGCATTCTCACTCGTGTGGCGTCCACGGCTGGATCACTCCGCCGCTTCCACCGCCACACGACGCTCCCCTACCCATCCACACACCTGGCCAACACTCCGCAGAGAGAAGGCAGGCTATTGCATGAATGCCAAAGCTTCGGCGGTGTGCTTGAGCCCCGCTACATTGTCGGCGCGGAATCACTTGACCAGTGAGCTATTACGCACTCTTTCAAGGGTGGCTGCTTCTAAGCCAACCTCCTGGTTGTCTCTGCGACTCCACATCCTTTTCCACTTAGCACACGCTTAGGGGCCTTAGCTGTTGATCTGGGCTGTTTCCCTCTCGACTACGAACCTTATCGCCCGCAGTCTCACTGCCACGCTCTCACTTACCGGCATTCGGAGTTTGGTTGATTTCAGTAACCTTGTGGGGCCCCTAGACCATCCAGTGCTCTACCTCCGGCAAGAAACACGTGACGCTGCACCTAAATGCATTTCGGGGAGAACCAGCTATCACCGAGTTTGATTGGCCTTTCACCCCTACCCACAGCTCATCCCCTCCATTTTCAACTGAAGTGGGTTCGGTCCTCCACGCCGTCTTACCGGCGCTTCAACCTGGCCATGGGTAGATCACTCGGCTTCGGGTCTAGAGCACGCGACTCAATCGCCCTATTCGGACTCGCTTTCGCTACGGCTACCCCACACGGGTTAACCTCGCCACGTACCGCTAACTCGCAGGCTCATTCTTCAAAAGGCACGCAGTCACCCCCACGTCCGAAGACGCATAAGGCTCCCACGGCTTGTAGGCACACGGTTTCAGGTACTATTTCACTCCCCTCCCGGGGTACTTTTCACCTTTCCCTCACGGTACTTGTCCGCTATCGGTCACCAGGGAGTATTTAGGCTTAGCGGGTGGTCCCGCCAGATTCACACCGGATTTCACGGGCCCGGTGCTACTTGGGATGAGCTCAAGAGAGAGTGCACGTTTTCGTGTACGGGGCTCTCACCCTCTATGGCGACCCCTTCCAGAGGCCTTCCACTAACGACACACTTTTCTGACTCTCCAGACCTTCGGCAGAAGATCTAAGAACGTCCCACGACCCCGACCACACAACGCCTGCCGGCTATCACATGTGATCGGTTTAGCCTCATCCGCTTTCGCTCGCCACTACTCACGGAATCACGGTTGTTTTCTCTTCCTGTGGGTACTGAGATGTTTCACTTCCCCACGTTCCCTCCACACGCCCTATGTGTTCAGGCGTGGGTCACACCACATGACTGGTGCGGGGTTCCCCCATTCGGAAATCCTCGGATCAACGCTCGGTTGACAGCTCCCCGAGGCTTATCGCAGCCTCCTACGTCCTTCATCGGCTCCTGGTGCCAAGGCATCCACCGTGTGCCCTTACTAACTTGAACACACACAAACCCACACCCACCACGACGAACCCCACCACCGCCACCAGAAGGCAACGACAACAAGACCACGCCGACGATCAGTGCAGGAGTCTTTGTTTCCTACAAGATGCTCGCGTCCACTGTGCAGTTCTCAAAGTGCGGGAAGTCGACCACCCCACTGCCGCCACCAGACCCCGCCCACCAAAGGGACAGACGATGTGACGAACAGGTGATCGCCCCGAGAAGGAGACACACCACCACCCCGACCCGACACCCCACACCCACCTCGCGGTGGCTCATGACGCGCCCGATCCGGGCAGACGATGTTCCGCTCCCTCAGGACCCAACAGCGTGCCTACGACCTCCACCCTCACGCCATCCCCGTTCCCACCCTGAACCCCCACCGAAGCGAGGAGAGCTGTACTAGGAGCCGGCATGCGGCTTCAACCGAACTGGTCAGTGTTCCACCCGTGAGCGACACCCCAGACACCCGCAGCCACCCACAACTGGGCGACCATCACGGCCTGAGCGTGACTCTGGACCAACCACCGAGGAACTACCCCCAGACATGGCCGGCCAGTGCTCCTTAGAAAGGAGGTGATCCAGCCGCACCTTCCGGTACGGCTACCTTGTTACGACTTCGTCCCAATCGCCGATCCCGCCTTCGACGGCTCCCTCCCACAAGGGGTTGGGCCACCGGCTTCGGGCGTTACCGACTTTCGTGACGTGACGGGCGGTGTGTACAAGGCCCGGGAACGTATTCACCGCAGCGTTGCTGATCTGCGATTACTAGCGACTCCAACTTCATGGGGTCGAGTTGCAGACCCCAATCCGAACTGAGACCGGCTTTTTGGGATTCGCTCCACCTCGCGGTATCGCAGCCCTTTGTACCGGCCATTGTAGCATGTTTGCAGCCCTAGACATAAGGGGCATGATGATTTGACGTCATCCCCACCTTCCTCCGAGTTGACCCCGGCAGTCTCCTATGAGTCCCCGCCATCACGCGCTGGCAACATAGAACGAGGGTTGCGCTCGTTGCGGGACTTAACCCAACATCTCACGACACGAGCTGACGACAACCATGCACCACCTGTGTGCGACCCTTACGGACCCACCATCTCTGGAGGATTTCCGCACATGTCAAGCCTAGGTAAGGTTCTTCGCGTTGCATCGAATTAAGCAACATGCTCCGCCGCTTGTGCGGGCCCCCGTCAATTCCTTTGAGTTTTAGCCTTGCGGCCGTACTCCCCAGGCGGGGCGCTTAATGCGTTAGCTGCGGCACAGAGACCGTGGAATGGCCCCCACACCTAGCGCCCACCGTTTACGGCGTGGACTACCAGGGTATCTAATCCTGTTCGCTCCCCACGCTTTCGCTCCTCAGCGTCAGTTGTTGCCCAGAGACCCGCCTTCGCCACCGGTGTTCCTCCTGATATCTGCGCATTTCACCGCTACACCAGGAATTCCAGTCTCCCCTGCAACACTCTAGTCTGCCCGTATCGACTGCAGACCCGGAGTTGAGCTCCGGGCTTTCACAGCCGACGCGACAAACCGCCTACGAGCTCTTTACGCCCAATAATTCCGGACAACGCTTGCACCCTACGTATTACCGCGGCTGCTGGCACGTAGTTGGCCGGTGCTTCTTCTGCAGGTACCGTCACTTTCGCTTCGTCCCTGCTGAAAGAGGTTTACAACCCGAAGGCCGTCATCCCTCACGCGGCGTCGCTGCGTCAGGCTTCCGCCCATTGCGCAATATTCCCCACTGCTGCCTCCCGTAGGAGTCTGGGCCGTGTCTCAGTCCCAGTGTGGCCGGTCACCCTCTCAGGCCGGCTACCCGTCGTCGCCTTGGTAGGCCATCACCCCACCAACAAGCTGATAGGCCGCGGGCCCATCCTCAGCCGATAAATCTTTCCACCACCAGACCATGCGGTCGGAAGTCGTATCCGGTATTAGCACCAATTTCTTGGAGTTATCCCAGAGCTGAGGGCAGGTTGCCCACGTGTTACTCACCCGTTCGCCGCTAGGGCACCACCCCGAAGAGTGGGCCTCGCTCGACTTGCATGTGTTAAGCACGCCGCCAGCGTTCGTCCTGAGCCAGGATCAAACTCTCCGTAGATGATTTGATCACGGCTGAGAACCAAGAGTTGGCACTCTCGATGTCAATCAACCAAAGGAACCCATCACGGCAAACCCGAAGGCACCCCGTGACTGGGGTTGAACATATGGCACTGACTTTCGGCACGCTGTTGAGTTCTCAAGGAGCGGACGCGC
>NZ_CEEDOS010000082.1:0-4617 GCF_979256525.1 Klenkia sp. AC732
AGACAGGGCAGGGGCAGGGGCAGGGGCACACCGGCCCGCAGGGACACGTCCCGCCCGGCCCGCAGGCGACCGGCCCGCACGCGACCGGTCCGCAGGGTCCGCCGCCCGGGATGACCGGGCCCCAGGAGTACCGGCTGCCGCAGGGCTACGACCCGGCCTACCCGGCCGCGCCGACCGGCCCGATGGACTGGGTCCCCGGCTTCCCGGGCGAGCAGCCCCCGCCGCACCCCAGCGCCCCGGTCGGCAGCGCCCAGGGTCAGGCTCACGACACCGGCCGCGCCCCCCGGGTCAGCGCCTCGCAGCGCACCCCCGCCGACCGGGCCACGCTGACCGCCACCGTGCTCGGGGTGCTCGGTCTCGTCGTCCTGGAGCTGGGCCTGTCGCTGTCCTTCGGCCTCGGGTCCTCCGTCTGGTCGGCGCTGCCCACCTGGTCGGGGTTCGCGACCCTGGCTGCGCTGGTCGCCCTGGTGCCGTTCGTGCCCAGCCGCGGTGGGCTCAGCCGCCGCCAGGCCTGGCAGGTCGGCGCGGCCGGCGGCGCCGGGCTGCTGCTGTTCTGGGTGCTCGTCGTGCTCCCGGGCGTGGCCACCGACCAGGGCTTCGTGCTGACCGCCGGGGTGGCGCTGTCGGCCGGTGCGCTCTGGCTGGTGCACGACCGCCGGAAGTGACGGACACCGCGGGTCACGCCCCGGCCGGGCCGCGCGCCCGGCTGCTGCTCGCCGTCGCCGGGGTGCTCGGCGTGCTGTCCCTGGGCCTGCCCTGGGGTGTGCTGCCCGGGACCGCCCACCCGGCCCGGGTCGCCGTTCTGGGCGCGGCGGTGCTGGCCGTGCTGGCCCTGCGCACCGGCCGCGCCCGGCTGCTCACCGCGGCTGCGGCCGTCGGCGCGGTGGGCGTCCTGCTGGGCGGTCTGGACGCGACCCCCGGCCGGCTGGCCCTGGCCGGTGCCGTCGCCTGCCTGGTCCTCGCCGCACTGGCCGAGCGGTCCCCGGCTGCGGCCCCAGAGGCCCGCTCAGAGACCTGCTCAGAGGCCTGCTCAGAGGCCTAGCCGCACCCCGGTGGCCCGCTCGGCGGCGGCCACGAACCGCGCCCCGGCGACCTCGTCGCGCACGTGGGCGCGGGCGCGGCTCGGTGCCGGGCGGCCGGTCATCTCCTGCCAGCCGCCGGGACCCCAGTACTCCCCGCCGCGGACGCCGTCCCCGACGCAGGCGTGCACCAGCGGCCAGGCGCCGGCGTCCTTGCCCTGGGCGAAGGCCCGGGCCGGCTGCGCGACCACCCGCAGCGGCACCGCGACCTCGTTGACGCCGCTGCGCTGCGGTGTCGACGAGTCCAGCGCGAAGCCGGGGTGGGCGGCCAGGGCCAGGGCATCGCGCCCGACGGCCCGGAACCGGCGGTCCAGCTCGAACGCGAACGCCATGGCCGCGGTCTTGGACCGGCCGTACTGCCGGAAGGACCGGAACCCACGCTCGGCCTGCAGGTCGGCGGGGTCCAGCGGCGACCACCGGTGGGCGATGGAACCGACGGTGACCACGCGGCCGCCGGGACGCAACCGGTCCAGCAGGGCCGCGACCAGCGCCACGTGCCCCAGCGCGTTGCCGCCCATCATCAGCTCGAACCCGTCGGCGGTGGTCTGCCGACCGCGGGTCTCGGTCACCCCGGCGTTGCACAGCACAGCGTCCAGCCCGACGTCGACGGCGGCCGCGCAGGCGGCGACCGAGGCCAGGTCGGCGACGTCGAGGGACAGCACGTCCAGCCGGGCGCCCGGCACCCGCTCCCGGACGGCGGCCACGGCCGCGGCGGCCCGGGACGCCGACCGGCAGGCCAGCAGCACCTGCGCCCCGCGCGCGGCCAGCTGCTCGGTGGCCCAGTAGCCGAGCCCGGCGTTGGCGCCGGTCACCAGCACGGTGCGGTCGGTCAGGTCGGGCAGCACGGGTGCGGGCACCCGGCGATCATGCGTCAGACGAGTGCGCTGTGCCCGGCCGGGACCTGCTCGGGGCCGGCCGATGCGGGCCGCGGCTGGTCCTCGGGGTGCGCCCGGATGGCCAGCAGGGCCACGTCGTCGTCGACCCGGCCGGACAGCTCGGCGAGCACCCGGTCGCAGAGGTCCTCCAGCGGCAGGTGGCGCAGCTCCACCAGCAGGTCCGACAGCCAGGTGATGCCCTCGTCGATGGCGACGCCGCGGCGCTCGACCAGGCCGTCGGTGTAGAGCAGCACGGTCGCCCCGGGCTCGAGCACCCGCTCGTGGTCGCCGCGGGACCGCTCCGGGTCCACGCCCAGCAGCAGGTCGGGGCGGGCCTCCAGCAGCTCGACCCGGCCGTCGGGGTGCAGCAGCAGCGGCGGGGGGTGCCCGGCGTTGGTCCAGCGCAGCACCCGCTCCCCGCGGGCGGCGTCGTCCGGGGTCTGCTCGACCGTCGCCAGCACGGCGGTGGCCAGCGTGCCGACGTCCAGGTCGCGCATGGCGCGGTCCAGGCCGGTGACGATCTCCGCCGGCGTCCCGCCACGGCTGTGCGCGACCCCGCGGAGCACGTTGCGCACCTGGGCCATGGCGGCCGCGGCGTAGGAGTCGTGCCCGGTGACGTCGCCGATGACCAGCACCGTGCGGCCGTCGCCGAGCAGGAAGCTGTCGTACCAGTCGCCGCCGACCTGGGCCTGACGCGCGGCCGGCAGGTAGCGGACGGAGACCTGCAGGTGGTCGGGCTCCGGGGGCTCGGACAGCAGGCTGCGCTGCAGCGCCTCGACGGTGCCGGCCAGCGCCCGCAGCGCGGTCCGCTCGGCCTGCCGGGTGAGCACCCGGTCCAGGGCCTGCGCGCACTGGGCGGCGAAGGCGGTGACGACCTCGAACTCCTCGGCGGTGAAGGCCTGCGGGTGCGCCCACCCCACGGTGAGCGAGCCGCGGATGCGGCCGCCGGTGCGCAGCGGCAGTGCCACCCAGGCCTGCGCCCCGGTCTGCTCCACGACCGGGCCCATGTCGGGGGTGAACGCGAGGGACTCCGCGGCGTCGTGCAGCACCACCGTGCGGCCCTCCCGGGCGGCCACGCAGGCCGGCAGCGGGCCGTCGAGCGGAAGCACGCCGTACTGGTCCTGGGTGCCCTCGCCCAGCCCGTCGGTGATGGCCAGCCGGAGCTCCTGCTCCTCCTCGTCCAGGACCGCGACGGCACCACCGTCGGCACCCAGCGCCGACAGTCCCTGCTCGACGACGACGCGGGTCAGCGCGACGACGTCCTCGGTGCGGGACAGCGCGATGGCGACCTCGGCGATGGTGGCCAGCCGGCGGGCGCTGCGCAGCTCGGCCTCGCGGGTCTGGATCCGGTCCAGCGCCTGCGCGCACTGCGCCGCGAACGCGACGAGCACCTCGACCTCGGCGGGCAGGAAGGCCTGCGGCTGCGCCCAGGAGACGGTGAGGCAGCCGGTCACCCGGCCGCCGGAGTGCAGCGGCAGGCTGGCGAACGCGACCGAACCGGTGGCCTCGACGACGCCGGCCATCTCCGGGGTGAACGCCAGGCAGGCCGCCCGGTCGGCCAGCAGCACCGGCTGCCCGGTGCGGGTGGCCACGCTGACCGGCAGCGGGCCGTCGAGCGGGACCTCGCCGTAGGCCCGCTGGGTGGCCTCGCCGCCGAGCTCCGAGGAGATGAGCGAGCGCAGCACGTCGCCGTCCCGGACCGCTACCGCGCCCCCGGGGGAGCCGAAGACGGCCATGCCCTCACCGGTGACGGTGGCCAGCAGCTGGTCGACGGTCTCGGCCCCGGCCAGCCGCAGCGCGACGGTGCTCAGCGCGGCCAGCCGGCTGGCGCTCAGCGCCTCGGCGTCCCGTGCCGCGGTCAGCTCGACACCGCGGGCGTACAGGTCGGACTCGACCTCCAGCACCCGCCGCTGCCAGTCCTCGCTGGAGTGGCCCCCGGCCTGGGCCCGGCGCTGCTCGAGCACGTAGTCGGTGACGTCCTCGGCGCGCTGCACCACGTGGGTGCACGTGCCCCCGGCGTCGAGCACCGGGGTGCTGATCAGGCTCCAGAAGCGCTGGGAGAACCCACCCCTGCCGTCGGGGATGGCGTACTCCTGCAGCGGCATCACGTCGGGGACCCTGGTGTCGCGGGCCCGCTCGAAGGAGGCCTGCACCTTGCTGACGCCGCCGTCGGTCTCGGAGTCGCTGGGCCCCGCCGGGAACGCGTCGAAGACGTGGCGACCGACCAGCTCGTCCCGGACCCGCCCGGTGGTGGCGAGGTAGGAGGGGTTGGCGTCGACGATCGTGAGCCCGGCGTCCATCACCAGGTAGGGCGTGGGGATGGCCCGGAAGACGGCCTCGAAGTCGACCTCGGCTGCTGCGCCGGCCACCGTCCCACCCCCTCGCCTCGCCCGGACCCGGGTCCGGGCGGTCCCGCAGAGGTTAGCCCGGGTCACCGACACTCCCGGGGAGAACGACGACCGGGGCACGCCAGCAGGGCCCGGGGCGCGACGGGACGGGTCAGTCGTCGTCCTCGTCGTCCCGACCGCCGCCGTTCCCGTTGCCGTTCCCACCGCCGTTCCCGTTCCCACCGCCGTTCCCGTTCCCCCCGCCGTTCCCGTTCCCACCGCCGTTCCCGCCGCCGCCGGGCCGGTCCTGGGTGGGGGCCGGGGCGACGGTGGGCT
>NZ_CEEDOS010000083.1:0-3600 GCF_979256525.1 Klenkia sp. AC732
GGACGCCGTGGCCGAACGTCGCCGACGTGGCGCGCCCCGCCGGCCGGTCCCACCGCGCTGACCAGCACCCGGTAGCCGGTTTGTCGGACCGCCCAGCCACACTGGTGGGGTGACTGCGACGACCGCCCCGCCCACCCCCGTAGCCAGCCTGACCAGGCCGCGCCCGGAGTGGCCGGACGCGACCGGGCACTTCGGTCCCTACGGCGGCCGGTTCGTGCCCGAGGCGCTCATCGCGGCCCTCGACGAGCTGACCGAGGCCTACGAGCAGATGCGCGTGGACCCGGTGTTCCTGGCCGAGTTCGAGCGGCTGCACCGCGACTACACCGGCCGGCCCTCCCCGATCACCGAGGTGCCCCGCTTCGCCGAGCACTGTGGCGGCGCCCGGGTGCTGCTCAAGCGCGAGGACCTCAACCACACCGGCTCGCACAAGATCAACAACGTGCTGGGTCAGGCCCTGCTCACCAAGCGCATCGGCAAGAAGCGCGTCATCGCCGAGACCGGCGCCGGTCAGCACGGCGTGGCCACCGCGACCGCGGCCGCGCTCATGGGCCTGGACTGCACGGTCTACATGGGCGAGGAGGACACCCGCCGCCAGGCGCTCAACGTCGCCCGGATGCGACTGCTGGGTGCCGAGGTCATCCCGGTGACCACCGGGTCCAAGACCCTCAAGGACGCCATCAACGAGGCCTTCCGCGACTGGGTCACCAACGTGGAGACGACGAACTACGTCTTCGGCACCGTCGCCGGCCCGCACCCCTTCCCGGCCATGGTCCGGGACTTCCAGCGGGTCATCGGCGACGAGGCCCGCGCGCAGCTGCTGGAGCGCGAGGGCCGGCTGCCCGACGCGGTGCTGGCCTGCGTCGGTGGCGGTTCCAACGCGATCGGCATCTTCACCGCCTTCGTGCCCGACGCCGACGTGCGGCTGGTCGGCCTGGAGGCCGGTGGCGACGGCGTCGAGACCGGCCGGCACGCCTCCTCGATCACCGGCGGCGACCCGGGCGTGCTGCACGGCGCCCGCTCCTACCTGCTGCAGGACGCCAACGGGCAGACCGTCGAGTCGCACTCGATCTCGGCCGGGCTGGACTACCCCGGGGTCGGCCCCGAGCACAGCCACCTGCACGACCTGGGTCGCGCGGAGTACCGCCCGGTCACCGACAGCCAGGCCATGGAGGCCTTCGCGCTGCTGTGCCGGACCGAGGGCATCATCCCGGCGATCGAGAGCGCGCACGCCCTGGCCGGGGCGATCACCCTGGGCCGCGAGCTGGGTCCCGACGCGCTGCTGCTGGTCAACCTGTCCGGCCGGGGGGACAAGGACGTGGAGACCGCCAGCGCCTGGTTCGGCCTGGGCGGGACCCGGGGTGACGCCCCGACCGACTCCGACGAGCGAGCCGTCGAGGACGGGCACGGCGGTGAGCCCGGTCCCGCGCTGGGGACCCCGGAGGAGACCACCGTGCAGGACGGGGACGCGCTGTGAGCGCCCCGGGCACGACCAGCCTGCTGGCCGAGCGGATCGGTGTCGCCCGGTCCGAGGGCCGCTCCGCGCTGATCGCCTACCTGCCGGTCGGGTACCCGACCGTGCCGGGCTCGATCGAGGCCATGGTGGCTGCGGTCGAGGGCGGTGCCGACGTCGTCGAGATCGGCGTCCCCTACTCCGATCCCGGCATGGACGGCCCGACGATCCAGGAGGCCGTCGAGGTCGCGGTCCAGGCCGGGGTCGGCATGGCCGACGTGCTGACCGCCGTGGCCGCCGTCGCGCAGGCCGGTGCGGTGCCGGTCGTCATGAGCTACTGGAACCCGATCGAGCGCTACGGCGTACAGCGTTTCGCCGCCGACCTGGCCGCCGCCGGGGGAGCGGGGGCCATCACCCCCGACCTCGTGCCCGACGAGGCCGCGGCTTGGATCGCGGCCAGCGAGGAGGCCGGGCTGGACCGGGTCTTCCTGGTCGCGCCGTCCTCCACCCCGGCCCGGCTGGCCACCACCACCGCGGCCTGCCGCGGGTTCGTCTACGCCGCCTCCACGATGGGCGTGACCGGGACCCGGGCCACCGTCGGGGACGCCGCCGAGGTGCTCGTCGCCCGCACCCGTGAGGCCGCGGGCGCCGACCTGGCGGTCTGCGTCGGCCTCGGGGTCAGCAACGGCGACCAGGCTGCCGAGGTCGCCGCCTTCGCCGACGGCGTCATCGTCGGTTCGGCCTACGTCCGACAGCTGCTGGACGGCCACGGCCCCGACGGGGTCCGCGCCCTGTCCGCCGACCTCGCCGAGGGGGTCCGGCGCCGGTGACCACCGAGCTGCTCGCCGCCATCCCCAGCCCCAGTCAGGGCACCTGGGAGATCGGGCCGTTCCCGCTGCGCGCCTACGCGTTGTGCATCATCGCCGGGATCGTGCTGGCCGCGGTCATCACCGAGCGGCGCTTCGTCGCCCGCGGCGGCGCCCCCGGCGACGTGCTGGACATCGCCGTGTGGGCGGTGCCCTTCGGCATCGTCGGCGGGCGCGTCTACCACGTGCTCACCACCCCCGAGCCCTACTTCGGTGAGAACGGCGACCCGGTGCGGGCCCTCTACATCTGGGAGGGCGGGCTGGGCATCTGGGGCGCGATCGTCCTGGGTGGGGTCGGTGCGTGGATCGCCTGCCGCCGTCGCGGTATCCCGCTGCCGGTCTTCGCCGACGCGCTGGCCCCGGGCCTGCTGGTCGCCCAGGCGGTCGGCCGGCTGGGCAACTGGTTCAACCAGGAGCTCTTCGGCGGTCCCACGACGCTGCCCTGGGCGCTGGAGATCGACCCCCGGTTCCGGCCGGAGGGCTACGAGCAGTTCGCCACCTTCCACCCCACCTTCCTGTACGAGCTGCTGTGGAACCTGGCCGCGGCGGCCCTGGTCGTCTGGGCCGACCGGCGCTTCCAGCTCTCGCACGGCCGGGCCTTCGCGCTGTACGTCGCCAGCTACTGCCTGGGCCGTGGCTGGATCGAGATGCTCCGCATCGACACCGCCGAGCGGTTCTTCGGGTTGCGCCTCAACGTGTTCACCGCCGTGATCGTCGGCGTGCTCGCGGTGGCCTACCTGGTCTGGCAGCGCGGCCGCCCGCGGGAGCTGCTCACCCGCGGCCAGGAGGCCCGGGCCGCGGTCGACGACGAGGCCGCCGACAGCACCCCGGTCGAGGACCCCACCGACGGTGTGGCGCCCACGGCTGCAGCCGACGCCGAGGCCTCGCGGACCGGCTCCTCGCCGGCCCGGGACAGCCCCGCGGACCCGCCCCCCACCAGCCCTTCCGCGTCTCCTGGAGACCGTCCCTGACCACGGCGTCAGCCACGGCGGCACCCCCGCTCGGGGAGACGTTCGCCTCACTGCCTGGGCGTGTCGCCAGTGTGTCCACTCTGTGTACGCTCGCCCCGAGGTCACCCAGCGATCCTGGGTGTACCGACCCTGTCGGAACGGGCCAGCGACGCCCCGCGCACGACACCCCGCGGGCACCCGACCGCGGGAGCGCGAGCGCCCTCGGGCACGCCGCACGGACCGGCCTGACCCCGCCCTGACCACGGACCGCCGGCACGAGACACCGACCCACCCGCGGGCACCAGCCCGCACCTGCACCGCCCCCGCCCGCACC
>NZ_CEEDOS010000084.1:0-3544 GCF_979256525.1 Klenkia sp. AC732
CCCGCCCGCCCCGCCGCCCACCGCACCCGCGCCGGGGTCGGGGTCGGGTCCCGGCACGTCACGTGCCGCGGCGCGTGCGGCAGCCCGTCACAGCCGCTGCAACGACCGGCGGCGGACCGGTGACCTGGTGGTTGGGCGCGCTCGCCCTGCTGGGTGGTCTGCTCTCCCTGTGGCTCGTGGCGCTCGCCCTGCTGTGGGTGCGCCGGCCCGACGGGTTGACCGTGCGGGACGCGCTGCGTCTGCTGCCCGACCTGGTCCGGCTGGTCCGTCGACTGGCCGGCGACCGGACGCTGCCGCGGGGTGTGCGGGTCCGGCTGTGGCTGCTGGTGGCCTACCTCCTCTCCCCGGTGGACCTGGTGCCCGACGTGGTCCCGGTGCTGGGCTACGCCGACGACGTGGTGGTGGTCGCCTGGGCGCTGCGCTCGGTGGTCCGCCGCGCCGGGGACGAGGCCCTGGTGCGGCACTGGCCCGGCGGGGACGCGGGGCTGCTGGTGGTCCGGCGGCTGGCGGGACTGTCCGGCTGACTCAGCCCACTGCCCGGGTCAGCTCCGGCGCGAGGTCACCCCGGTCGACGACCTCGACCCGCTCCAGCTCGAGCCAGTCGGCCATCGCCCGCAGCTCGGCCGCCAGCTCGTCGGCCACCGTCCCCGGCGCGGGGTGGCCGTCCTCCACGTGGGCCGCCTGGACGCGCAGCACCCCGGCCTGCCGGTCCGCCTTGAGGTCGACCCGTCCGACGAGGGCGTCGCCGAGCAGGAAGGGCAGCACGTAGTAGCCGTGCACCCGCTTGTGCGACGGCGTGTAGATCTCCAGCCGGTAGCGGAAGCCGAACAGCCGCTCCACGCGGGGCCGCTCCCACACCAACGAGTCGAACGGCGACAGCAGCGCGCGTGCCCGCGCCCGCCGGGGACGACGGGCGGCGGGGTCCAGCCAGGCCGGGCGGCCCCATCCGTCCACCTCGACGGGCAGCAGTGCGCGGGACTCGACCAGCTCGGCGATCGCCGTCCGGGTCTCGAGCACCGACAGCCGGAAGTAGTCGCGCAGGTCGGTCTCGGTGGCCACGCCCAGGGCTCGGGCGGCGGTGACGACCAGCTCACGGATCGCGTCGGTACGCCCGGGGGTCGGGGTGGCCAGCACGGCGGCGGGCAGCACCCGCTCGGTGAGGTCGTACACCCGCTCGAACCCGGCGGTCCGGGACCGGGCGGTCAGTGCCCCGGTGAAGAACAGGTACTCCAGCGCGGCCTTGCCAGGGTGCCAGTTCCACATCTGCCCGGGGGTGTTCGGCCGCTCCTCCCCCAGCTCGCTGGCCCGGAGGGGACCACCCTCCCGGACCCGGTCCAACAGCTCGGCGACGTAGCCCGGCCGCTCCCGCTGCACCCGGGTCATCGAGCCCCACGCCTCCTGCTCGGCTGCGGCCATCCGCCAGCGCAGCAGGGGGTGCAGCCGCACCGGGAGGTAGGACGCCTCGTGCGCCCAGTACTCGAACACGTCGTGCCGCCGGCCGTGCAGGGCGTCCAGCAGCGGCCTCGGGTAGGCCCCCAGCCTGCTGAACACCGGGAGGTAGTGCGAACGGGACAGCACGTTGACCGAGTCGATCTGCACGACAGCCAACCGGTCCACCACGCTCCGCAGCTGCCGGGTACCGACCACCACCGGGGGCCGCTCGTCCGCCAGCCCCTGCGCGGCGAGCGCGATCCGGCGCGCCAGGGCGGCAGACAGTCGTTCCACGGGTCGGTGCTCCACGGACCCGATCCTGCACCCGGGGTCCGACAGACCCTCCGTGCCAGGGGTGCCGCCCGCCCCGACGACCCCGCGCCTAGGGTGCGGGCGTGCAGCTGACCGGACGAGCCGAGTCCTCCGTCCGCCCCGCGGTCGCCGCCGACGCCACCGTCATCGCGCGCATCCAGGTGGTGACCTGGCGGACCGCCTACCGCTCCCTGCTGCCCGCGGAGGTGCTGGACACTTGGGACGACGAGGCCGTCACCGCCTCTTGGGCGTCCGCGATCACCGCGCCGCCCACCCCGGGGCACGGCGTGCTGGTCGCCCGGGAGGGCGAGGACGCCGTCGGGTACCTGGCGTACGGACCGGCCGAGCTCTACGCAGGCGAGGCCTCCTCCCCGGAGGGCCCGTCCTCCGAGATCGCCGCCGTGGTGGTCGAGCCCCGCTGGGGACGACGAGGCCACGGCAGTCGCCTGGTGGCCGCCTCGGTGGACCTGTTGTCGGCGACGGGGACCAGGCGGCTGCAGACGTGGGTGGCGACCGGGGACACCGTCACCGCGAGTTTTCTGGCGTCGGCCGGCTGGGCAGCTGACGGCTGGAGCCGGACGCTGGACGCCGGCTCCACCGCCGTCCACGAACGTCGCTGGCACACCCTGCTCGGCGATCCTGCCGACGGCCCGCACGACCCCGGACACCACCACACACACGACGAGCACCCCCACGACGAGGCCACCCACGACCACCAGGACGGACCAGCGTGAGCTTCACCGGCTTCCCCGACGAGGGCCTCGTGTTCTACGAGGGTCTCGAGGCCGACAACAGCAAGTCCTTCTGGACCGAGCACAAGTCCACCTACGACGAGCACGTCAAGGTGCCCATGCAGGCGCTCGTCGAGGAGCTCGCGGCGGAGTTCGGGACCCCGAAGCTCTTCCGGCCCTACCGGGACGTGCGCTTCAGCAAGGACAAGACGCCGTACAAGACCCACCAGGGCGCCGTCCTGCACCTCCCCGGCGCCGGCGTGGGCGCCTGGTACGTGGAGGTCTCCGCGGATGGGCTGCAGGCGCGCGGGGGCAGTTGGCGGATGCAGCCCGACCAGGTCGAGCGCTACCGCCGAGCCGTGGACGACGACGTCCCCGGTGGGCAGCTAGAGCAGATCGTGGCGAAGCTCCGACGAGGTGGCATCACCGTCGACGGCGACCGGCTCAAGCGGACACCCCGCGGGTACGACGCCGACCACGTGCGGGTGGAGCTGTTGCGTCACAAGAGCATCCACGGCGGCCGGCACTGGACGCCGAAGGACTGGCTCGACAGTCGCGAGGTGGTCGCCCGGGTCCAGACCACGTGGCGGGCACTCGTACCGTTGAACCATTGGCTCGCGGACAACGTCGGCGCCACCACCGCACCTCCCGACCGCCGCCGCTGACCTCCTGGGTGCACGGCCAGATCAGGGGCCAACTCGAGCTCCCGGGGGCCGGCGTCCCTCCTGTGCGGAGGGACAGCGCCGCCGAGACCGCCACACCGGCGAACGCCACCACGAGGCCGTGGCAGGTCGGTGAGGCCGGCACTACTCAGGTCACTGCTCAGGACACTCCTAGAGGTCGTGGCCCTTGGAGGCGCTCACCCGCATCCGGACTTCTTCTGCGGCTGCGCGCCGGGCCCTCGACCCGCGTCACGGCCGGCACACACGCACACCGGGACTCAGCGGATCTCCAGAGAATGGTCTGGGAATGCCGAAACGGGGCCACGACTGAGTCGTGACCCCGTTTCGGGAATGATGTCCGGCGGCGTCCTACTCTCCCACCCAGTCCCCCGGGCAGTACCATCGGCG
>NZ_CEEDOS010000085.1:0-3299 GCF_979256525.1 Klenkia sp. AC732
CCCACCGTGACCGAGCCCGCCACCCCCGCCGGAGGGGGGCCCGGCAGCAGGACCAGCCTGCCAGACGTCCGGGCGACACCCGCACCGCCGGGGAGGTCCACCCGGCCCTGCCCGCGCCACCGGGTGAGCAACGCGTCGACGGCCCGCAGGTGGACCGCCTGCAGGTCCCGCACGCCCTCGGCCATCAGCCAGGCCCGCAGCACCCGGCGGCGCAGCGCGGCGGGCAGGACGGCCAGCGCCGCGCAGTCGGTGGGGTCGGGGACGGCGGCGGCCAGGGCGTCGAGGGCGTCGACGTCCTCACGGACCATCGCGGCGGTGCGGGCCAGGGCCGCGGCGACCCCGCCGCCCAGGACCTCCTCCAGCAGCGGGAGCACCTCGCTGCGCAGGCGCACCCGGGTGTAGGCCGGGTCGGTGTTCCACGGGTCGTCCCAGACCGGCAGGCCCTCGGCGGCGCAGGCCCGGCGGGTGGTGGCCCGCTCGACGCCCAGCAGCGGGCGCCAGAACGGCGCACGCCACGCGGTCATCCCGGCGACCGACCGGGGACCGCTCCCCCGCCCCAGGCCCAGCAGCACCGTCTCGGCCTGGTCGTCGCGGGTGTGCCCCAGCGCGATGCGCGCGCCGTGCTCCGCGGCCACCGAGCGCAGCGCCGCGTGGCGGGCGTCCCGCGCCGCCCCCTCGGGCCCGCCGGCCGTGCCGACGTCGACCCGGACGACGAGCACCGGGTCCAGGCCGAGCCCGCGCAGCAGGTCCGCCGTCGTCCGGGCCCGGTCGGCCGACCCGCGCTGCAGGCCGTGGTCGACGGTGACGGCCCCCGCGCGCCGGGCGGCGCGGGGGGCCTCGAAGGCCACGGCGGCGGCCAGCGCCAGGCTGTCCGCTCCCCCGCTGCAGGCCACCAGCACCGGTGTCGCGTCGTCGGTCAGACCGGGCCGGACGGCGCTGCGGACGGCGGCGACGGCCGGGTCGGGCCCCACCGGCTCAGCGCAGCGCGGGCAGGTGCAGGACGCGCTCGACCCAGCGGTCGGGGTCGGTGAGCTCCTCCTTCAGCGGCAGTGTCTCCGGGCCGGTCCAGACCGTGTTGAAGGCCTCCATGCCGACCCGGTCGACGACGCCGGCGACGAAGTGCCGGCCGTCGGCGTACTGCTGCATCTTCTGCTCCAGCCCCAGCAGCCGGCGCAGCACGCGGTCGACCGGGCCGGTGCCCTTGCGGCGCTGGCTGAACCGCTTGCGCAGGGTGCGCACCGTGGGGATGACGTCGGGGCCCACGCCGTCCATGACGAACTCGGCGTGTCCCTCGACCAGGCTCATCACCGCGGTGACCCGGTCCAGCACGGCCTGCTGCTCGGGGTCGGCGATGAGCGCCATGAGGCCGCCGGGCGCATCACCCTCGACCGGCCTGCCCCGCACCGCGTCGGCCAGGCCGGCCACCACGTCACGCAGCCGTTCGCGCAGCACACCCGGGTCCAGGTCGCTGGCCTCGACGAAGGCGGACACCTGCTCCTCCAGGTAGCGGTGCAGCCAGGGGAAGGCGGTGAACTGCAGCTGGTGGGTGACCTCGTGCAGGCACACCCACAGCCGGAAGTCGTAGGGGTCCACCCGCAGCCGCCGCTCGGCCTCGACGATGTTGGGGGCCACCAGCAGCAGCCGGCCACCGCTGCCGAACACCTCGTACTGGCCCAGCACCTTGGAGCACACGAACGCCAGCACCGCACCGGCCTGCACCCCGGTCAGCCGGGAGCCCACGGCCTGCACCACGGCGTTGGGCCGCTCCCCGGTCCGCTCCTGCAGCGCGGCGGTGAGCGGGTCCAGCAGCGCGGCCATGCCGGCGGTGTTGGCCTCGACCCAGCCGGGCCGGTCGACGACGGCCACGGTGGGCACCGGCGAGTCCACGGACGGGGCCAGTCCGGTGAGCGCCTCGACGTGCGCGACCGCGGCCGCGGCGCACTCGTGCAGCTGCGCGACGACCGCGGCAGCCTCCTCACGGGTGGTCTCCGGCCCGGGCTTGGACAGCCGGCGGGCGGTCCGCCCGGCGAGGGACCAGTCGACCAGGGAGCTGCTCATGCGCAGCCACGGTACGCAGCCGGGCGGGCCCCGGCCCGGCTCAGCGGCAGCCGCAGCCGGCCAGCGCCGCGGCGACGTCGTCCAGCGCGGCCTCGGCCCCGGCGACGTCCCCGGTGGTGCCGTCGGCGAGCAGCGCGAAGGCCAGCAGCCGGCCGTCGGTGGTGACGACGAGACCGGCCAGCGCGCTGGTGGTCGCAAGCGTGCCGGTCTTGGCCCGGACCGCGCCGGGGGCGGTGGCCGGGTCGGCGTCGGCGCGGTCGGACAGCGTCCCGGTGTACCCGGCGATCGGCAGCCCGGACAGCACCGCCCCGGCCCCCTCGACCGAACCGTCCGCGACGGCCTCCAGCACGTCGACGAGCAGCCGGGCGGGCACCCGGTCTTCGCGGGACAGCCCGCTGCCGTCGGACAGTGCGAGCCCGGTGGTGTCCAGGCCCGCGGCGGCCACCGCGTCGGCCACGGCCCGGGCCGCGCCGGCGAAGCTGGCCTCGGCCCCGGTGGCCAGCGCGACCTGGCGGGCGAGGGTCTCGGCGAGCAGGTTGTCCGAGGCGGTGAGGGCCTGCTCGACCAGCCGCTCCACCGGCGCGGACTCCACGGAGCCCAGCACGGCGGCGCCGGGGGCAGCGGAGCCCAGCCGGACCGGGGCCCCGGCAGCACCCAGGGCGGCGGCCAGCGCCGTGCCGGCGTCGATGCCGGGTTGCCCGGACCGGGGCGTCTGCCCCGGGGAGACCCGCGCGCCGTCGACGGCGGTGGCGGTGACCGGTGCGGCGTAGGTCGAGGGCGCGTCCTCGCTGCCCCACCCGCTCGCGGTCAGCGGGCCGGTGAACAGCGAGTTGTCGACGACGACGGAGGTCACCGGCACCCCGGCCAGCGCCGTCTGGACGCCAGCGGCGAGGTCGGCGACGGTCGCGGCGCCGGGGTAGCTCTGCGAGGGCGCGGTGGTCGACAGGGTGGGGTCCCCGGCGCCGACGAGCACGACCTCGCCCGGGGTGGCGCCGGCGACGACGGTGGTGGTGATCGTGGTGTCCGGGCCCAGCACCGTGACCGCGGCCAGGCCGGTGAGCACCTTGGCGGTGGAGGCGGGGGTGCCGGGGTCCTGCGCGTCGGTGTCCAGCAGCGTCGCACCCGTGGCGACGTCGACGACCTCGGCGGACAGCCCGCTGCCCAGGGCCGGGGCGGTGCTGTCCGGGCTGCCGATCGCCGGGTACACCGGGACGCTGTCCGACCGCGCCGACGCCGACCCG
>NZ_CEEDOS010000086.1:0-3011 GCF_979256525.1 Klenkia sp. AC732
ACAGAACCCGGAGGTCCCTCCTCACATCAAGATCAGCCTCGAACAGAGACCGTGCACCAACCTGTCCGGGCAGTACAGCTAGGCCTCGGCCAGCTCCGCCGCGGCCAGCCAGTCGCTCTCGACCTGCTCCTTCTCGGCCTGCACGGCCAGCAGCTGCACGTTGAGCTCGGCCACCCTGGCGTGGTCGGTGGCCGCGGCGGCCAGCTGGTCGTGCAGCTTCTTCTCCTCGCCGTCCAGCTTGAGCATCCGTCGCTCGAGCTTGGAGGCCTCCTTGCGGGCGGCCCGCGCATCGGCCGCGGACACGGCCGGCCGGGCCGTCGTCGACAGGTCGCCGGACTGACCACCGGAGGCGGTCGTCAGCGGGGCACCGCCGGCGGCCCGCCGGCGCAGGTACTCCTCGACCCCGCCGGGCAGCTGCGCGAGGGAGCCGTCGCCCAGCAGCGCGACCACGGTGTCGCAGACCCGGTCGACGAAGTACCGGTCGTGGCTGACCACCAGCACCGTGCCGGGGAACCCGTCGAGCAGGTCCTCCAGCGCGGTGAGGGTGTCGATGTCCAGGTCGTTGGTCGGCTCGTCGAGGATCAGCACGTTGGGCTCGGCCATCAGCAGCCGCAGCAGCTGCAGCCGCCGCCGCTCACCACCGGAGAGGTCCCCGACCGGGGTCCACTGCCGGCTGGCCGCGAAGCCGAAGCGCTCGGCCAGCGTGGACGCCGAGATCTCCTGGTTGCCCAGCCGGGCGACCCGGGCGACGTCCTGCACGGCCTCGAGCACGCGCGCCTTGGGCGGCAGCTCGGTGACGTGCTGGGACAGGTAGGCCAGCGAGACCGTCTGCCCGGTCTTCACCACGCCCGCGTCGGGCTCGTTCTCCCCGACCAGCATCTTGAGCAGCGAGGTCTTGCCCGCGCCGTTGACCCCCACGATGCCGATCCGGTCGCCCGGGCCGACGTTCCAGTCCAGGTCGCGGAACAGCGAGCGCGGCCCGTCCTCGGTGGGGACGGCGTAGTCGACGTGCTCGAGCTCGAAGACGGTCTTGCCCAGCCGGCGGGCGGCGAAGTTCGCCAGCGCCAGCTTGTCCCGGGCCGGCGGCTCGTCGGCGATCAGCGCCTGGGCTGCGTCGATGCGGAACTTGGGCTTGCTGGTCCGGGCCGGCGGGCCACGGCGCAGCCAGGCCAGCTCCTTGCGGACCAGGTTGAGCCGGCGCTCCTCGGTGACGCTGGAGATCCGGGCGCGCTCGGCGCGGGCCAGCGTGTAGGCGGAGTAGCCGCCGTCGTAGGCGTAGACCGAGCCGTCGGCGACCTCCCACGTGGTGGTGCAGACCTCGTCGAGGAACCAGCGGTCGTGGGTGACGACCACCATGCCGCCGGAGCGCTGCTTGACGTACTCGGCCAGCCACGCGACGCCCTCGACGTCCAGGTGGTTGGTGGGCTCGTCGAGGACCAGCAGGTCCAGCGGGCGGACCAGCTGCGCGGCGAGGGCGACCCGGCGGCGCTCGCCACCGGACATCGGCGCCACGGGGGCGTCCAGGCCGAGCCGGTCCAGCTCCAGGCCGGTCAGCACCGAGCGGACGGCGGGGTCGGCGGCCCACTCGTGCTCAGCGGCGTACCCGGAGAGCACGACGTCGTGGACGGTCGTGCCCTCGGGCAGCGTGCCCGCCTGGTCGAGCACGCCCATCGCGATGTCGTTGCGCATCGTGACCCGGCCCGAGTCGGGGGGTTCCACGCCGGTGAGCACCGAGAGCAGCGTCGACTTGCCCCCGCCGTTGCGCCCGACGACGCCGATCCGCTCACCGGCGGAGATGCCGAGGGAGACGTCGTCGAGCAAGGAGGTCGTGCCGTGGGCCTTGGAGACGCGTTCGAGCGAGACCAGGTTGAGCGGAGTCGTCATGAGGACTCGAGTCTCCCAGGTCGGTGCCACCTCGCCGACGACCGCTCCGACCAGCACGTCCACACCGCGACACGCCGTGGCGGTGACCGTGATGCCGCGTGTCGCACCGCATGCTCTGCGTGATGCGCCGTGCGGACGGCGACGCCCGTCCGGAAGAGGTACTCCCATGCTCGTCGCTGCTCGCGGTGCCCTGCCCCGCACCGCCCGCCTGAGTGCCCTGGTGCTCGGCACGCTGACCCTGGGGACGGCGGTGGCCCCGGCCGCGCTGGCCGAGGAGGCGCCGACGCCGGTGTCCGACCCGTCGAGCCCGGCGTCCTCCCCATCGGAGTCGCAGGCGGCACCGCCCGAGGTGCTGACGTCCCGGGCGGCCGCCTACACGGAGGGGGCACCGCAGGCGGCCACCCCGGCCGGGGCCAGCTTCGGCACCGGCAAGCTGCACCTCACGCTGACACCCGACGTCCTGCCCGCCGGTCGGGTCCTGGCCCTGACCGGCGCCCAGGTCGAGCTCCGCTTCAGCCAGCAGCTCGGCGTCCCGTCCACGGCATCGGCCGTCTGCACCTTCGTCGGCAGCGGCGGTTGCGTCTTCCCGGCCGGCAGTGCGATCCCCACGACGAACGCCGGTCCCTCCGTCGGCATCGTGGCCGACCTGCCGGACGACTCGGTCTTCACCGCCACGCTGGTCGGTCTGCCGGCCTCCGGTCAGCTGCTGGTGCCGACCACACCGATCACGGTCCCGGGGTACACCCCGGCCGGGGCGGCTCCCGCGGGCCCCGGGGGGAGCGCGCTGGAACTGCCCGTGCGGCACGGCTACCGCACCCTCGGCGTCGCCCTGACCGGGAGCGGCCCGCTGGCCGGCGCCCAGTTCACCCTGTGCCCTGCCACGGCCGGGGCCTGCGCACCGGGCTCCACCCCGGTGACCGCGACCACGGGGGCCGACGGCCGCGCGACCTTCGACGGCGGGTACCTGCCCGGTGACCACCTCGTCGTGCAGACGCGCGGCCCGGGCGGCATCCCGGCCCCGGCCTCGGCCGCCCACCCGTTCGCGGTCCCGGCCGCGGCCACCGTCACCGAGCGCGACGCGCCGCTGCGGCTGACGGTCGCCGACACCACCCCGCCCGTCGTCACCC
>NZ_CEEDOS010000087.1:0-2237 GCF_979256525.1 Klenkia sp. AC732
CCAAGGGGTTCCAGGCACGGGGGCGGACGTCCTCCGATGGGGTGGACCGGTGGAACCGGCCGGTCACGTTCCGTAGGGCCCCCGGGTCCCTGGGGCGCCCAGGCCACCCGCGGCACGGCGTCCGAGACCCGGTGACGGGGGTGCGGCCAGCCGCCCTCAGGCGGGGGTCGGGTGCCGCCGGGCGAGGACGGCGGCCAGCGCCGACAGCACCAGCACCAGGACCGCCAGCGCGACAGCGGCGGTGGTCAGCGAGCTGGCGGTCGCGATCTCACCGACCCCGACCACCGGCACCGTGATCCCCAGGTAGGCCACCACGAAGAAGCTCGACGTCACGGCGGCCCGCTCGTCGGGGGAGGCGAGACCACCGACCCGGGCGACCGCGGACTGGAAGGAGAACCCGACGCCGGCTCCGGCCACCACCCCGGACAGCAGGAAGAGCACCAGCGACCCGGCAGCCAGTGCGACGACGACCAGCGCCGTCCCCAGCGGGAGCAGCAGCGCACCGACCAGAGCGGCGCGGTCCGGGTCCCACCGCTGCACCAGCAGCTGCGCCGCGACCGCGGCCACGAACATCACCGCCACCGACAACCCGACGGTCTGCGGCCCGGGGTCGCCCAGCTCCTGCCCCAGGAACGACGACGTCAGGGAGGTGAACAGCCCGAGCACCGCGAAGGCGGCGAACCCACCGACCGCAGCGGCGACGAACCTCGGCCGCCCGGAGCGGGGCACCGACAACCGCTGCGGCCGGACGGCGCCCAGCAGCCCGGTGGTCCGCGGCCGGGTCTCGGGCAGCAGCGGCAGGGCGAGCACCGGCAGCAGCAGGACCAGGAAGGCCACGTAGGGCCCGGTCGTCGGGCCCGGCAGGTGCTGGGCAACCAGGCCGGAGACGACCGGCCCCAGGCCCAGCCCGCCCATGTTGGCCACCGTCGCCAGGGTGGTCGCGGTGCGCCGGTCGGGGTGCAGCTCGGCGATGGCAGCGGTCGCCGTCCCGGTGGTCAGCCCGACCGAGAGCCCGGACAGCACCCGGGCGACCAGCAGGCCCGGCAGCGTCGGGGCCAGCAGGAACACCGCGGTCGACGCGACCGCGATGCCGACGGCGAGGGCCAGCACCGGCCGCCGTCCGAGCCGGTCGGACAGGCCGCCGCCCAGCAGCAGCGCCGTCAGGGTGCCGACGGCGTAGGCGGCGAAGACCACCGTCACCTGCAGCTCGGAGAGGTCCAGGGAACGCACGTAGAACGGGTAGAGCGGTGCCGGCACCGTCCCGCCGAGTATCACCACCGTGAACAGCCAGACGACCAACCAGACCGCTCCGCGTCCCCGCACGGGGTGACCGTAGGCCTCCTCCGTGATCGCTCATCACCGTGGGTGAGTGCGTCGGGCGGGCGTTCATCCTTTCGTGGCGGGACCGTCCACGGACGGCAGGCGACCCTCACGATCAGTCACCGGAGAGGCCGCCGTCCCGGGTGGCCCGAGCTGGACACGGAGCGTCGATGACCACCCCGCACCACGGCCGCCCCCTGCAGGTGCAGCGGCTGCAGACGGTCCCCGCCGACCTGGTCGACTCCTTCTACGAGCTGTACCGCGTCGCCTTCGAGCCGCTGCGCACCCTGGCCGCGGCCCGGCACGTGCTGTCCCCCGCTGAGTTCACCGAGGAGATGGCCGACGAGCGCATCGACAAGTACGTGGCCTTCGGCGAGGACGGCACCGCCCTGGGGCTGACCACCTTCACCGGCGACCTGACCGCCGTCCCCTGGATCGAGCCGGCCTACTTCGCCGCCCGGCACCCCGCCCACGCCGCGCGGGACGCCATCTACTACCTGGGCTTCACGCTCACCCACCCCGACGTCCGCCGCAGCCTGGTCTTCCGCACGACCCTGCAGCCGATCATCGACCGGGTCGTCGCCGACCGGGGCGTCGTCGCCTTCGACATCTGCGCGCACAACGACACCGTCCAGCACATGAGCGCGACGTTGGAGCAGTGGATGGTCGGCGCCTGCGACGGCACGATGCGCGCCCCCGACCGGCAGACCTACTACGAGATGGAGGTCCACGGCCCCCGCGTCGCCTGACCCGTGCCTGGTGGGACCACTGCGTCACGCGGAGTGCTGAGGACGCAGTCCCGCGGCCGAGTGCGTCCGGAGCACTCGCGGTCCTCGTCCACAGGTGCGGTCGGTGTCCACAGATCGTGGCGAGGGGCTGTCGGCCGGCCTCCGGGGTGCCGGGCGGCGAAGTAGGCC
>NZ_CEEDOS010000088.1:0-1275 GCF_979256525.1 Klenkia sp. AC732
GCACCGGCGTCCCGCCGCCCCCACCACCGACGGCGGGACGCCGGTGCCGCCGCTGCGCCGGCCACTGCTGGTCACCGGCCCCCCGTCGGCGGGCAAGTCGACGCTCGCGGCGACCCTCGCCGCCGGCCGCGCACTGTGCGCCGTCGTGGAGGTCGACGACGTCCGCGCCCTGGTGCGCACCGGGGCGGTCGACCCGTGGCGCCCCGGCGCCGGCGAGGGCCAGCACCGGCTGGCCGCGGTGCAGGCGTGCCTGCTCGCGTCATCGTTCGTCGCCGCGGGCGTCGAGGTCGTCCTCGTCGACGTCGTCCGGGCTCCCGTCGCCGAGGTCTACCGGACGTCTGCGGCCACGCCGTTCGTCGTGGCGCTGCGGGTGCCCCTGGACGTCGCCCGCGCCCGTTCGGCCGGCTCCCCGTTCACCGGGCCCGAGCTGGAGGCCCTGCACGCGGAGAGCGCCGTGGTCCGGGACATCGACGCCGAGGTGGACGCCTCCGGCACCGCGACCGAGGTCGCGGCCCGGGTGGAGGCGCTGTGGGCTGCGGCCGGAGCCGCCGTCCCCACCCGGTGAGCCGCCGGCTCAGCCCTCGCTGACGTACGGGCTGGCGGCGACCTCGGTGCCGTCGGCCAGCGAGCTGATCCGGAAGTCGTCGAACACGTTGCCGGCGACCCGCTGCAGCTCGCGCAGGCACAGGACGGCGAGCTCACGGATCTCCACGTCGGCGTGCTCGCTGGCGCGCATGGCGACGAAGTGCCGCCACGCGCGGTAGTTGCCGGTGACGACGATTCGGGTCTCGGTGGCGTTGGGCAGCACCGAGCGGGCGGCCTGGCGGGCCTGCTTGCGGCGCAGCGTGGCGTTGGGGACGTCGGCGAACCGGGTCTCCAGGCCCTCCAGCAGGTCGGTGTAGGCCTTCAGCGACGCGTCGGCCGCCTCGGTGAACAGCCGGTGCAGCTCGGGGTCCTCGGCGATGACGCCGGGCTCGACGAACGCGGCGTCCCGCTCGGGGACGTACCGCTGGGAGAGCTGGCTGTAGGAGAAGTGCCGGTGCCGGATGAGCTCGTGGGTCAGCGAGCGGGAGACACCGGTGAGGTACATGGACACCGTGCCGTGCTCGAGCACCGACAGGTGGCCGACCTCGAGGATGTGCCTCAGGTACCCGGCGTTGCTGGCGGTGGCCGGGTTCGGCTTGGTCCAGGACTGGTAGCAGGCGCGGCCGGCGAACTCGGCCAGGGCCTGTCCCCCGTCGACGTCGGTCTCCCACGGCACGTCGGCCGGCGGGG
>NZ_CEEDOS010000089.1:0-1118 GCF_979256525.1 Klenkia sp. AC732
TGTACTGCCCGGACAGGTTGGTGCACGGTCTCTGTTCGAGGCTGATCTTGATGTGAGGAGGGACCTCCGGGTTCTGTGTGGGAGCCGCCAAGCACCCGCACCGACCCAGGAGGTCCCTCGTGCCCCACCGTAATGCGCCCCTGACTGAGCTCGGCCGGCTGCGATTGGCCCGCTGCATCGTCGATCAGGGCTGGCCGGTCGCCCACGCCGCGGCCCGGTTCCAGGTCGCCCGGACCACTGCCAAGCGCTGGTCAGAGCGCTACCGGGAGCAGGGGTCGGCCGGGATGGTCGACCGCTCCAGCCGGCCGCACCACTCACCCCGGCGGACCCCGCAGCCTGTGGTGCGCAAGATCGTGCACCTGCGCTGGAAGCAGCGACTGGGCCCGGTCGCGATCGCTGCGAAGGTCGGGGTATCCGCCTCGACGGTGCACCGGATCTTGACCGCCTGCCGGATCAACCGCCTCTGGCACGTCGACCGAGCTACCGGCGAGCCGATCCGCCGCTATGAGATGACGCGCCCGGGCGAACTGGTGCACGTCGACATCAAGAAGCTGGGCAACATCCCTGACGGGGGTGGCTGGCGCATCCACGGCAGGACCCAAGGCATCGCCAACCGGCAGGCCCACCGCGACTCAACCCGCCCGCGCAAGGTGCACGGACGCCCCAACCTTGGCTACTGCTACGTCCACTCAGCCATCGACGCCTACACCCGGCTGGCCTACTCCGAGGCCCTCGACGACGAGACCGCCGCCACCGCCCTGGCCTTCTGGGCCCGGGCCAGAGCGTTCTTCGCCAGCCACGGCATCACCATCGACCGGGTGCTGACCGACAACGGCTCGGCCTACAAGAGCCACGCCTGGCGCGACGAGCACGCCGCCCTGGGCATCAAGCACTCCCGCACCCGAGTCCGTCGTCCCCAGACCAACGGCAAGGTCGAGCGACTCAACCGCACCCTGCTCGAGGAATGGGCCTACAAGCGGCTCTACAACTCAGAGACCAACCGCCGAGCAGCCCTGTCAGGCTGGCTGCACCACTACAACCACCACCGGCCCCACACCGCCCTGGGCAACCTCCCACCCATCACCCGGTGCACCAACGTCACCGAGCAGTACACCTAG
>NZ_CEEDOS010000090.1:0-1018 GCF_979256525.1 Klenkia sp. AC732
GGCGGAGGGGGCGCGCGGCGGACGCAGGCGGGGCACGATCGGGGCATGGCACCGTCGCCGTCCGACCCGCTGTTCCCCGGCTCCACCGTCGTCCGGGCGGAGGTGGAGCACGAGCACGGCGGGACGACGGTGCACGCCGTCACCCTCGGCCAGGGCCCGCCGCTCCTGCTGCTGCACGGCTACCCGCAGACGCACGTGATGTGGTCCTCGGTCGCGCCCGACCTGGCCCGCGACCACACCCTGGTCATCCCGGACCTGCGCGGTTACGGCGACTCCGGCAAGCCCGCCGACGGCGAGGGCCACGCGGGGCACTCGTTCCGGGCGATGGCCGCCGACGTGGCGGCGCTGATGCGGGACCTGGGCCACGAGCGGTACGCCGTCGTCGGGCACGACCGGGGTGCCCGGGTCACCCACCGGCTCGCCCTGGACCACCCGGACGCCGTCACCCGGGCCGCGGTGCTGGACGTGCTGCCGACGACGCACGTGTACGCGAACGTGGACCGCCGGCTGGCCACCGCCTACTACCACTGGTTCTTCTACCTGCAGCCCGAGCCGCTGCCGGAGAACCTCATCGCCGGCGACCCGACCGGCTACCTGCACAGCCTGCTCGGCGGCTGGGGCAGCGGGCTGGACGTCTGCTCCCCCGCCCAGCTGGCCGAGTACGAACGCTGCTTCGCCGACCCGGACACCCGGCACGCGATGCTGGAGGACTACCGGGCCGGTGCCTCGATCGACCTGGAGCACGACGAGGCCGACGCCGCCGCCGGCCGCCGGGTGAGCTGCCCGTTGCTGGTGCTGTGGGGCTCGGCGGGCGTCGTCGGAACCGGCCCGGACGACGTCCTGGCGGTCTGGCGCGAGCGCGCGGACGACGTCACCGGCCAGCCGGTCGAGGCCGGCCACTTCCTGGTCGACGAGCGCCCCGCCGAGACCGTCGCCGCCCTCCGCGCCTTCCTCGACACCTGACCCCCGACCCCGGTCCGACCCGACCGGCCCGGCCCCGCCCGGCCCGGCCCCGACC
>NZ_CEEDOS010000091.1:0-946 GCF_979256525.1 Klenkia sp. AC732
TGACCAGTTCCCGGCCGGCGGTGGCCAGCTGCTCGGTGGCGGCGATGCGGTCCAGGGCGGCACCGAGCAGGTAGGCGGTGTTGCGCAGCGCGGCTTCCCGGCCCGGGGACATCACCAGGGTCCAGGTGGCGAAGAAGTCCATGGTGCCGATGACCTGCCCACCGGAGGTGATGGGCAGGCACACCCCGGACTTCACCCCGGCGCGCTGGGCGGCGGGGGCGCGCACGCAGTCGGTGAGCTCGCCCAGGTCGGGCACGAAGACCATGTCGCGGCGCTGCCAGGCCCGCCCCGACAGCCCCACACCGGGGGCGAAGGTCGCGGCCAGGGTGACGGCGCGGAACTCCGGGCCGGCGTCCCCGGACTCCCGCTCGAACCGCAACACCCCTGCCGCGGGGTCGACCCGCCAGAACGAGCCGTAGGCCCAGCCGAAGTCGGTGCGGATGGTGTCCAGGGCGGCGGCCAGCGCGGTGTCGGCGTCGGTGGCGGCGGTCAGCTGCTGCAGCACCTCGGTGACCGCGGCGACGTCCTGGGCGGACTTGGCCTGGGCCTCGGCGGCAGCCAGGCGGGCCAGCGCCTGGGACACCAGGGTCCCGATCGCACGCAGGGTGGCCAGCCGGCGCGGTGCGAGCTCCAGGGTCTCGGTGGTGAAGAAGTCCATCGTCCCCACCACCGCACCGGCGGCCACGATCGGGAAGCACACCCCCGACCGCACCCCCACCCGCTGCGCGACCGGGGCCCGCACGCAGTCGCGCACCTGACCCAGGTCCGGCACGAACACCAGCTCACCGGTGGCCCACGCCCGCCCCGACAGACCCACACCCCGGGCGAACGTCGCGGTCGCCGTGACCCGCGCGAACTCCTCGCTCACCGACCCCGACTCCGAGGAGAAGTGCAACAGCCCATCGGCCGGATCGAGGACCCAGTGCGACCCGTAGGCCCACCCGAA
>NZ_CEEDOS010000092.1:0-775 GCF_979256525.1 Klenkia sp. AC732
GCAGCGGGGAGACCGGGGCGGCGGGGGCCGGAGTCGACGGGGCGGGGACCGCACCGTTCGGCACGGCGGCCGCAGCGGTCACGGAGCCGGCAGGACCGGCAGACGTCACGCCGGACACGGGGGAGACCCGGGACCCAGCCGTCAGTGTCGGGCCATCCGCGGCGGTGGGGGCCGCGGTGCCGGGACCCGCGGCCAGGACCCGAGCCGGCGTCGCGAGGACCGGACCGGCCACCGGGGCCAGCGGCCCGAGAGCGGGGGTCAGCGGACCGACGACCGGCTCGACGGCCGGGACCAAGGCCCCGGTCACCGGCGACAGCGACGACACGATCGGCGCCAGCGCACCGGTCACCGGCGCCAGCAGGTCGACCACGGGAGCAGCCGCGCCGGCGATCGGGGCGAGAGCCTCCGCGACCGGCGCCACGAGCCCGGTCACCGGGACCAGCACGGGCGCGGCCGCCTCGACCACCGGCGCCGCGACCTGCACGACCGGGGTCACGACGGGTGCTGCGAGCTGCGCCACCGGGGCAGCCACCTGCGCCACCGGCGCCGCGACCTGCGCGACCACCGGAGCAGCGACCTGCGCGACGGTGGGCGCGACCGGGGCGGCGACCTGAGCGACCACCGGAGCCACCGGGGCAGCCACCTGGGCCACCACCGGCGCCACCGGCGCCGTCACCGTCGTCACCAGGTCAGCGACCGGTGCCGTCACCCCGGCCAGCGCGGAACCCAGCGAGGGGGCCTCATCGGCCTGCGCGGTCGCCTGACCGGCCAACCA
>NZ_CEEDOS010000093.1:0-716 GCF_979256525.1 Klenkia sp. AC732
TCCTGCTGGAAGTTCGTGGCCCCACCGCGGCCGTACGTGGCACCCAGACCGGGCACCGTGGCGGAGTGCTATATGCGGGCCTGGTTCTCGATCTGGATGGCCCCCATGGCGCTGTACAGCTTCTTCATCAGGTAGTTCTCTTCGTTGTCCAGCGTCGCGCCACCGAGGCTGGCCAGCCCCATGGTGCGGTTGACCCGCTGGTCACCGTCGAACTCCTGCCAGCCCTCCTCCCGGGCGGCGAGCACCCGGTCGGCGATCATCTCCATCGCGACGTCGAGCTCCAGGTCCTCCCACTCCGTGCCGTAGGGACGGCGGTACTTGACCGTCGTCGTCCGGGTCGGGGAGGTGACCAGGGACTTGCTCGCGCTGCCCTTGGGGCAGAGGCGTCCGCGGCTGACCGGGGAGTCCGGGTCGCCCTCGATCTGCACGATCTGCTCGTCCTTGACGAACACCCGCTGGCCGCAGCCCACCGCGCAGTAGGGGCAGATGGACTTGACCACCCGGTCGGCGGTCGCCGTCCGGCTGGTGGTGTGTTCGGTCGCCTTGCTCCGCGCCGAGTGACCGCGACCCAGGGGGTCGTCACCGGTCAGCTGGCGGTACAGCGGCCAGGAGTCGAGCCAGGTCTTCACCGCCTGGATGGTGCCACCGGTCACGCGCCGGCGCCCGACCGGTGGGGGCCGGCGCGTGAGGACGCGCGGGCCCCCACCGGTCTGTCT
>NZ_CEEDOS010000094.1:0-648 GCF_979256525.1 Klenkia sp. AC732
CCTTGACGGGCACCGGGTCCACCTGGCGCCGCGGGAGCGCCGGGACGACCGGTGGCACCGGGTCCAGCGGGCGCGCCCGGTCCACCCGGGGTGCCGGGACGGGCCGAGCCGGGGGGTGCGGGCGGGGTGCCCCCGCGGGCACCCTGCAGCCCACCAGGGGCCCCGGGTGCTGAGGGGCTCCCTCCGACGGGACGACCGGGAGCGGCCGGCGGGGTGCCTCCGGAGCGCGCCGGGGCGCCGGGAGGGGCACCGGGCGGGGTGCCCCGGCCGCCCAGGCCGGGACTCGCCGGGGTGCCGGTGCCCGGAGGGGCGGCCGGTGGTGCCGAGGGACGCAGCGGTGCGCCGGGTGCACCGGGTCCGCGGGCCGCGGTGCCGCCGGGCGGGGACGGCGGAGCCGCCGGGGGCGCGCCGCGACCCGCGAGCTGGTTGCTGGGACCTCCCGGCCCACCGGGGGCACCGGGGACGCCGCCACGACCGGTCGGCGGAGGGGCCGGCGGGGCCCCGGCGGTGCGGCCGCCGAGCTGGGGCGGAGCGGGCGGCGCACCGGCGGATCCGCTGCCGGGGCTCGGTGGGGCCTGCGGAGGCGCGCCACGGCCGGCCAGTGCCTGCGGGACGCCACCGGCGGGCGGAGCGGCCGGGGCGGGTCCA
>NZ_CEEDOS010000095.1:0-637 GCF_979256525.1 Klenkia sp. AC732
CCGGTGAGCGTGGGTCTCGCGGTATCATTGCAGCACTGGGGCCAGATGGTAAGCCCTCCCGTATCGTAGTTATCTACACGACGGGGAGTCAGGCAACTATGGATGAACGAAATAGACAGATCGCTGAGATAGGTGCCTCACTGATTAAGCATTGGTAACTGTCAGACCAAGTTTACTCATATATACTTTAGATTGATTTAAAACTTCATTTTTAATTTAAAAGGATCTAGGTGAAGATCCTTTTTGATAATCTCATGACCAAAATCCCTTAACGTGAGTTTTCGTTCCACTGAGCGTCAGACCCCGTAGAAAAGATCAAAGGATATCAAAAAAACCACCGCTACCTGCGGTGGTTTGTTTGCCGGATCAAGAGCTACCAACTCTTTTTCCGAAGGTAACTGGCTTCAGCAGAGCGCAGATACCAAATACTGTTCTTCTAGTGTAGCCGTAGTTAGGCCACCACTTCAAGAACTCTGTAGCACCGCCTACATACCTCGCTCTGCTAATCCTGTTACCAGTGGCTGCTGCCAGTGGCGATAAGTCGTGTCTTACCGGGTTGGACTCAAGACGATAGTTACCGGATAAGGCGCAGCGGTCGGGCTGAACGGGGGGTTCGTGCACACAGCCCAGCTTGGAG
>NZ_CEEDOS010000096.1:0-417 GCF_979256525.1 Klenkia sp. AC732
GTGGCCACGACGGCGTCGACCTGGTCCTGGATGGCGGTGATCTTGGCGGTGACGTCGGTGGTGGCCACGGCGGTCTCGCGGGCCAGTTCCTTGACCTCGTTGGCCACGACGGCGAACCCGCGGCCGGCCTCGCCGGCGCGGGCGGCCTCGATGGTGGCGTTCAACGCGAGCAGGTTGGTCTGGGCGGCGATGGTCCCGATGGTCTGGGCGACCTGACCGACCTGCTGGCTGGACTCACCCAGGGCGGCGACGACGGTGTTGGCCTGCTCGGCCAGGTCCCGGCCCTGGGAGGCCACGGTGGTCGCGGAGAGCACGTTGCGCTCGACCTCCTCGATGGAGGTGACCAGTTCCCGGCCGGCGGTGGCCAGCTGCTCGGTGGCGGCGATGCGGTCCAGGGCGGCACCGAGCAGGTAGGCG
>NZ_CEEDOS010000097.1:0-389 GCF_979256525.1 Klenkia sp. AC732
GGTCCGGCGGGTGGGGTGCCGGGGACGCCCGGGCGGGCACCGCCACCAGGCCCGCTGCCGGGGCGCAGAGCCTCACCGGCGGAGGTGCCGACCGGACGGGGTGTGCCGGGGCGCAACGGTGCGCCGGGCTCGGACGACCGTCCGCCGAGACCTCCCGGACCTCCCGGACCTCCCGCACCTCCCGGGCCGGACGGGGCGCCTGGACGGGAGGGAGCGCCGGGACGGGAGGGTGAGCGGCCGCCAGGAGCCCCGGGGGACCCGGCGGGACCGGGTGGGGCGCCGGGGCCACCGCGACCGCCCGGACCACCGGCCGCTCCTGGACCGCCGGGCGTGCCCGGTCGTCCGAGGGGCCCGGGGCCACCGGGCGAGCCGGGTCGGGCGGGGGGGCC
>NZ_CEEDOS010000098.1:0-383 GCF_979256525.1 Klenkia sp. AC732
GCGGTGGGGGTGGTGGCCGTCCCGTCCGTCGTGGGTGACGGCGCCGGGTCGCGGTCCGGGGTCGGCTCCGCCGTGCTCGCGGGGGCGGTCGTCGTGGGCGCCGTCGTCGCCGCCGTCGTCGCCGCCGTGGCCGGTGCCGTCGTGGCGGGCTGGGTGCCGTCGGGCTGGGTCGTGGGCGCCGTCGTCGGCGGGGGCGTGGAGGTGCCCGCCGGCGTCGTGGGGGGCGGGTCCTCTGCGGCGGCGGCCGTCGTCCCGCCCTCCCGGTCGGAGGGCACCGCGTCCGTGGGGAGTGTCGGTGTGGCGGCGGCGGGTCCCCCGGCCGGCTGCTCCGTGGCGGGGGCCGGCGCGGGGTCCGGCTCCACGGGCGCGTCGTCCAGTGGGGC
>NZ_CEEDOS010000099.1:0-366 GCF_979256525.1 Klenkia sp. AC732
GGGGTGGCGACGTCGGCGGTCTCGCCGGTCACCTCGGCGGAGGCGGTCCCGGTGCCCTCGGTGGCCGTGGGGTCGCCGGCGGCACCGTCGGGCGCGGGGGAGGCGACGGCGTCGGAGGCCTCGGTGACCTCGGCCTCGGAGGGGACGACGACCGGCTCCTCGACGGCGGCGCCGTCGGGGGCCTCGGAGGTGGCGTCGGTGGTCTCGGCGGTCTCGCTGACGTCGAGCAGGTCACCCTCGGCGGGCACGTCGGCCGCGGCCAGCACCTCGGCGGCGTCGGGGACCTCGACCGGGTCGGCCGGGGCCTCGGTCGCGCCCTCGGACGAGGCTCCGGTGGAGGCCTCGGTGGGGGCCTCGGTGGAGGGC
>NZ_CEEDOS010000100.1:0-344 GCF_979256525.1 Klenkia sp. AC732
AAACCAGCCAGCCGGAAGGGCCGAGCGCAGAAGTGGTCCTGCAACTTTATCCGCCTCCATCCAGTCTATTAATTGTTGCCGGGAAGCTAGAGTAAGTAGTTCGCCAGTTAATAGTTTGCGCAACGTTGTTGCCATTGCTACAGGCATCGTGGTGTCACGCTCGTCGTTTGGTATGGCTTCATTCAGCTCCGGTTCCCAACGATCAAGGCGAGTTACATGATCCCCCATGTTGTGCAAAAAAGCGGTTAGCTCCTTCGGTCCTCCGATCGTTGTCAGAAGTAAGTTGGCCGCAGTGTTATCACTCATGGTTATGGCAGCACTGCATAATTCTCTTACTGTCATGC
>NZ_CEEDOS010000101.1:0-324 GCF_979256525.1 Klenkia sp. AC732
TCAGCACGCCGTCCTCGGGGTACAACCGCTCGGTGGACGCTTCCCAGCCCATTGTCTTCTTCTGCATTACGGGGCCGTCAGGAGGGAAGTTGGTGCCGCGGAGCTTCACCTTGTAGATCAGGGTGCCGTCCTCCAGGGAGGTGTCCTGGGTCACGGTCACGGCGCCGCCGTCCTCGAAGTTCATCACGCGCTCCCACTTGAAGCCCTCGGGGAAGGACTGCTTATAGTAGTCGGGGATGTCGGCGGGGTGCTTGATGAAGGCCCTGGAGCCGTACATGAACTGAGGGGACAGGATGTCCCAGGAGAAGGGCAGGGGGCCACCCT
>NZ_CEEDOS010000102.1:0-324 GCF_979256525.1 Klenkia sp. AC732
CCTTTTTAAAGACCGTAAATAAAAATAAGCACAAGTTTTATCCGGCCTTTATTCACATTCTTGCCCGCCTGATGAATGCTCATCCGGAATTTCGTATGGCAATGAAAGACGGTGAGCTGGTGATATGGGATAGTGTTCACCCTTGTTACACCGTTTTCCATGAGCAAACTGAAACGTTTTCATCGCTCTGGAGTGAATACCACGACGATTTCCGGCAGTTTCTACACATATATTCGCAAGATGTGGCGTGTTACGGTGAAAACCTGGCCTATTTCCCTAAAGGGTTTACTGAGAATATGTTTTTCGTCTCAGCCAATCCCTGGG
>NZ_CEEDOS010000103.1:0-302 GCF_979256525.1 Klenkia sp. AC732
CACGTGCAGATCGGTCACGAGGGGGTCCTCCGGCGCTGGATACGTGGACGTCCAAGCAACCTCCGCGCCGGATGCTTGGACGTCCACGCAACGCCTGAGGCGGTGGCGGCCACCAGCCGGACGAACGCCGCCGACCTGATCGGCGTGGCCGAACGGGTGGCCGGGCTGCGCGAGCGGTCGGCGGCCACCGTCGCCGGGTCGGGGTCCCGCCGCGGCGGTGTCCAGCGGGCGTGCGCCGAGCAGTTCGTCTGCTCGCAGACCAGCGTGCCGACGGTGTTCCCGGCCTTGCCCGACGCCCCGCC
>NZ_CEEDOS010000104.1:0-300 GCF_979256525.1 Klenkia sp. AC732
ACAGAGGTGGGGACGGAGGCGGGGACGGCCGTGCCGAGCACGCCGGCGACAGGTGCGGGGACCGCGGCCGGGTCGCCGGCGACGGGTCCCGTCGGTGCCTGCGCCGTGGGTGTCTGCGCCGTGGGTGTCTGGGCCGTCGGTGCCTGGGCCGCCAGCGCCAGCGCCAGCCAGGCCGGGACCAGGCTCGGGGCCGCGGGTGCGGTGGAGCCGTCCTCGGTGCGGGCGTCGTCGTCGCTGGGGGCGAGGACGGCGTCGGCGGTCTCCTCGGCCGGCTCCGTCCCGGCGGTCGTCGTCGGGGCG
>NZ_CEEDOS010000105.1:0-295 GCF_979256525.1 Klenkia sp. AC732
CCTCCGGACCCAGGGAGCACACCCCGTGAGCGACTTCCCGTGGCTGCTCCCGATGATCGCGGTGCCCGCGGTGGGTGGCGCCGTCGTCGCCGCCCTGCCCAGGGGCCGGGACGCCCAGGCCCAGGTCGTGGCGCTGGCCGTCAGCCTGGTCGTGCTGGTCCTGGCGGTGCTGGCCACCGTCGCCTTCGACGGCGGCGGCGAGCGGTTCCAGCTGGCGACGTCGGTCTCCTGGAGCCCGGCGTTCGGCGTCGACGTCGCCCTGGGCGTCGACGGCATCGCGCTGGTGTTGCTGCGG
>NZ_CEEDOS010000106.1:0-293 GCF_979256525.1 Klenkia sp. AC732
GGCGACCCGGTGCACGGCCTCGGGGGTCTGCATGACCCCGACGGTGTGCGCGAAGGTCTCCAGGTAGCGGCCCAGCGAGCCGGAGTCGGCGGCCTGCCGGAACCAGGCACCCAGGGACTCCGCGTCCTGTGCGGGCAGCGCGGTGTCGCCCACGGCGTCGGCCAGCTCGAGCACGGTCTGCGGCCGCAGCCCGCCGTCCAGGTGGTCGTGCAGCAGCCCCTTGGGGGCGCGGGCGAGGGTCTCCGGGGTCAGCGGCGCGGGCATCCGCAGGACGCTACCCGCCCCGGGTGGAC
>NZ_CEEDOS010000107.1:0-291 GCF_979256525.1 Klenkia sp. AC732
CTCGCCGTCGTCCCGGCGCGCGGCTGGGCGGGTCAGTCCCGACCGCGCGGGACGCCGTCCTGGATAGGTTCGCCCCGTGCCCGACACCGACCGCTGGCTGGCCCGGCAGGGGACCGCGAACACCCGCGACCTGGGCGGGCTGCCGCTGGTCGGCGGCGGGGCGACGGGGCCGGGCCGGGTGCTGCGCAGCGACGACCTGCAGGAGCTGACCGAGCAGGACGTGCACCAGCTGGTCGACGAGCTGGGCGTGACCGCCGTCGTGGACCTGCGCACCAGCGCCGAGGTCCGGAT
>NZ_CEEDOS010000108.1:0-286 GCF_979256525.1 Klenkia sp. AC732
GTCCGTGAGCGCACCCGGCGAGAAGCCGACGGCGCCGGGTCTGCTGGACGGGAGGCTGTCGCCGCTGCGACCGCTCAAGGCCAGCGGCAACCTGTTCGCCTTCGCCCTGGACGTCGTCCGGGCGGGGTTCCGGCGGCCCTTCCAGCTGCGTGAGTTCATCCAGCAGACCGGGTTCGTGGCCTCGGTGACGATCCTGCCGACCGCGCTGGTGGCCATCCCCTGCGGCGCGGTCCTCGCCCTGCAGCTGGGGTCGCGGCCCCGCCCGCTGGGCGCCCAGTCCGTCACC
>NZ_CEEDOS010000109.1:0-284 GCF_979256525.1 Klenkia sp. AC732
GGAGCGGGCCGGCGGCCTCCGCCGCGCCGTCCTCGACGGTGGGGACGTCGCCCTGCTGCACCGGCTGGCCGGCGGGGTGGGCGCCGACGACCTCCCCGTGCACGCCCGGCTGCTGGAGCTGCTGCCGGCCGGTGACGCCCGGCGCGGGCCGGTCCAGGGGCACCGGGACCGGCTGCTGGCCTGAGCCCCCGCCCGGCGCCGTCCGGGCACGGGCAGCGACGATCCGCCGGTGCTGCGCGAGGGTCGGGGGGACCTACCCCGGGAGGTCTGGGTACTGGCCGTGG
>NZ_CEEDOS010000110.1:0-280 GCF_979256525.1 Klenkia sp. AC732
CTTCCTGGCGAGCGCGCTGGGCATCGGCAGCGGGACCACCGCCCTCACCGGCCAGCTGACCGACAACCTGCGCACCCCGGTCACCGGCCTGCAGGAGGACAAGCGGGCCCTGGAGGACGAGACCCAGGGGCTGCAGGCGCAGCTGGACGCCACGGGCGGGTTCGCCGAGGAGGTCGGCCCCGCGCTGGTCGCCGGCACCCTCACCGGTCGCTCGGTCGTGGTGGTCGTGGGCAACGAGGACGTCGACAGCGACGTGGTCGACGTGATCAGCGAGCTGATC
>NZ_CEEDOS010000111.1:0-278 GCF_979256525.1 Klenkia sp. AC732
GTCAGCGTCTGCAGGCAGCGGTCCAGCCACTGCGGGGACCCGTAGCCGACCACCAGCACGCCGCCCCTGCCCACGTCGGTGCCCGCGTCGGTGCTCACGCGGCCACCCGGGACGACTCGTCCCGGTTCCCCACGGCGGTGCGACCCCGCCGGACCTTGACCCACGCGGCCACCCGGACCAGCACCGAGACGCCGAGGAAGACGACCTCCGACCCCGGGGGGACGCCGGGGGTGGCCAGCAGCCCCCGCACCCCGCGCGGGCCCGCGGCGTCGACGAGG
>NZ_CEEDOS010000112.1:0-275 GCF_979256525.1 Klenkia sp. AC732
CCTCGGGCGGGGCGGTCGCGCCACCGGCGATGCGCTCGATCGTCTTCTCGGTGGCCTCGGCCTCGACCATCATGATCGCGCCGTCGCCGTCGGGCAGGACCCGGCCGGCCACGACCATGTCGAAGACGGCGTCCTCGAGCTCGGTGTGCGTCGGGACGCCGACCCACTGGCCACCGATGAGGGCGACGCGGGTGGCGCCGACCGGGCCGGAGAAGGGCCGGCCCGACAGCTGGGTCGACGCGGAGGCCCCGTTGATCGCCAGCACGTCGTAGAGG
>NZ_CEEDOS010000113.1:0-274 GCF_979256525.1 Klenkia sp. AC732
GAGTCCCCGCCGCCGACGCCCACGCTGTCCTGGTCGCGGCAGACGAAGCCGTCGCAGGTGGCACAGGCCGAGCCGCCGTGGCCGAGCAGGCGCTGCTCGTTGTCCAGGCCCAGGTAGCGGGACTTGGAGCCCGTGGCCACGATCACCGCGTGCGCCAGGTGCGTCTCGCCGCCGACCGTGACCACCTTGGGGGTGGCCGTGAGGTCGACCTCGGTCACGTCGCTTGGCACCAGCTCGGCACCGAAGCGCTCGGCCTGGGTGCGCATGTCGTCCA
>NZ_CEEDOS010000114.1:0-273 GCF_979256525.1 Klenkia sp. AC732
AGCGCGCCGGTGGACCTGTTCACCGGGATGGCCGAGCAGCTGCCGGTCGGCCTCGGGCACGCCCAGCAGCTCGGCGATGACGGCGACCGGCAGCTGCTCCGGCCCTGGTCCAACGCGATCGTGAAGATGTACGAGTACGGCCGCACCACCGAGGTCGAGGACGCCGCGGTCTCCGCGGCCGCCGAGTTCGTCGAGTACCTGCGCGGGCTGGCCGCCGAGCGGCGCCGCGTCCCGGGCGGTGACCAGGTGGGTGAGCAGGTCGTCGCCGGGGAC
>NZ_CEEDOS010000115.1:0-273 GCF_979256525.1 Klenkia sp. AC732
CCTCGGGGTCGTCGGTGACCCTGGCCCGGTCGACCAGGGCGTAGGCGACGCCGCTGGCGGCCTCGGCTGTGGCGATCGGGTCGACCTCCCCGGCGAGGTGGTCGCCGAGGGTGGCGCGCAGCAGCGGGCGGCGGGATCGTGCGGCCATCGGTCCTCCTCGTGGGTGACGGCCGCGGATCGGACGACCTCTACCGTTGTACGTGGCCCCAGTGTGCTCCTGCCACCCCCTCAGCTGTGGGGTGACTCGCGCTCCACCGGGTTGCGCCGAGGGCC
>NZ_CEEDOS010000116.1:0-273 GCF_979256525.1 Klenkia sp. AC732
GTCCACCCAGGCGTGCAGGGTGAAGGAGTCCGACGTGAGGTCGGCACCGGAGGGCTGTGTCACGTCCCCCAGTCTGACGACCGGGGTCGGTAGCGTCGCGCCCTCGACGGGGGGCCGGAGTCGTAGACCTGCTTCTCCCTGTGGTGAGGCCCGGTGAGGGTTGAGCAGGCAGGCTGCCGACTCGAGGCCCGGGCGGTGGGCGGGTGTGAGCCCGGCCGGCCGCCCCTACCGGCGGCCGGCCGGGGGGTCAGACCGGGATGCGGAGCAACTGTC
>NZ_CEEDOS010000117.1:0-271 GCF_979256525.1 Klenkia sp. AC732
ACCCCGCCCAGGGTACGCAGCAGCGGGGCCCGGATCGCCGTCCGCGCGAGGGCCCCCTCCCGTCGGGACCCGTGTCCGACAGCCTCGTCCTCGACCTCCCCGACGACCAGGACCTGCACGTGCGGGTCCCCTCCCGCGCCCTGGCCGACGCCCTGGAGGCGCTCTCCCCGCGCGTCCACGCGCACCGGGGCGACCCCGCCGACGGCGCGCCCACCGGCGACGCCGCGCTCGCCCAGGGGTGGGGGCCCGGCGGCCTCACCTCCCTCCCCGC
>NZ_CEEDOS010000118.1:0-268 GCF_979256525.1 Klenkia sp. AC732
CTGCTCGTCGAAGGTGTCGTCGAAGGTCGCCGCGTAGGACCGGGCGCCGGCGTCGGCGATGTCGGCGTGGACGTGGAAGGCCGCGGTGCCGGCCGGCCAGTAGCCGCTGGTCTCCTCACCGCGGATGGTCCGCCACGGGACCGCGGCACCCTCGTGGCCGAGCACGCGGGCGCGCTCGCGGGCCAGGTCCAGCGTCGAGTGCCGCCACATGAGGGCGGCCCGGACGGCCTCGGGGGCGGAGTAGGTGAGCACCGGCAGCACGTAGGTC
>NZ_CEEDOS010000119.1:0-268 GCF_979256525.1 Klenkia sp. AC732
GTCCAAGGTGACCAATGACGAAAGAACCTTTGTAACCACCTTGGTTGCTGGTACGCAACAAGAGCAACTTGACGCACTAAGGTCCAGTGACGGAATTGACGGCGTGGCCGTGCTGCGGCAGGGGCCCGTTCGGCCCGAGGGTGAGCCTCAGCTAGACAAAGAAGGCTATGCCTTGCTGATCGTCGACTGTCGTGTCATGTCACAGACGTTAGGGGAGGAAGAGGCGCGATGCGAGTCCGGACTGAGCCTTTTCTCATCGGACGCGTTC
>NZ_CEEDOS010000120.1:0-266 GCF_979256525.1 Klenkia sp. AC732
CCGCAGAAGCGGGGGGAGTACGCGGCGGACCTGCGGTACGTGGAGGCGGCGACGGAGTCGTTGTCGGCGGTGTTGGCCGCCGGTGAGCTGGTGGTGGGGAAGTCCACGGTGCCGGTGGGGACGGCGGCGCGGCTGGCGGAGTTGGTGGTGGGGAAGGTGCCGGGGGCGTTGTTGGCGTGGAACCCGGAGTTCTTGCGGGAGGGGTTCGCGGTGGCCGACACGTTGCACCCGGACCGGTTGGTCTACGGGCTGCCGGTGGACCCGGT
>NZ_CEEDOS010000121.1:0-264 GCF_979256525.1 Klenkia sp. AC732
GCCCTGCTCTTCCTCGACGTCGACGGCTTCAAGACCGTGAACGACTCCCTGGGACACCGGGTCGGGGACCCGCTGCTCACCCAGGTCGCGACCCGGCTGGCCGCCCGCACCCGACCCTGCGACACCATCGGCCGGCTCGGCGGGGCCGAGTTCCTGGTGATCGCCCGCGACTGCGACGCCGAGGGCGCGCTGGCCGTCGCCGAACGACTGCGCGAGGCCGTCAGCGAGCCGTTCACAGCCGGCGGGGTCCGGCTGGTGCGCACC
>NZ_CEEDOS010000122.1:0-263 GCF_979256525.1 Klenkia sp. AC732
GTGCTGCACCGGGTCCTCGGCCTGGTCGTCAACCTGGGGCGCTCGCTGCCGTTCATCATGCTGCTGGTGCTGGTCGCCCCGCTGACCCGTGGCCTGGTCGGCACCACCATCGGCTCCACCGCCGCGAGCGTCCCGCTGACCATCGGCGCCGTCCCGTTCCTGGCCCGGCTGGTCGAGACCAGCCTGCGCGAGGTCGCGCACGGCCAGGTCGAGGCGGCCCTGGCGATGGGCGCCCGCCGCCGGGACGTCGTCCGCACCTGTCT
>NZ_CEEDOS010000123.1:0-258 GCF_979256525.1 Klenkia sp. AC732
CGGCAGTACGTCGACGTGCTGCAGGCCAGTGCCTCGCTGCGGGTGCACGAGCGGGCGCTGCTGCGACGCTGCGAGCACCAGCTGTCCCGGGCCCTGCACGCCACGTGGACCCAGCAGCTGGAGGGTGACGTGCCCAACCTGCGGCGGCCCGCCGACCTGATCAGCGGGGTGCTGGTGGCCGCCGGCCGGGTGATGGTGGTGGAGCAGCGCCGGCTGGCCAAGGGCCCCGAGCCCTCGCTGACCCGGCGGGCCGAGGTC
>NZ_CEEDOS010000124.1:0-257 GCF_979256525.1 Klenkia sp. AC732
CCCCCCCCCCCCCCCCCCCCCCCCCCCCCCCCCCCCCCCCCCCCCCCCCCCCCCCCCCCCCCCCCCCCCCCCCCCCCACGACCGGGGGGCCGACGACGGCCAGCAGGTGCCGGCGCAGCAGGTGCCAGTGCCCGGCTCCCCCGGTCACCGCGGCGACGTGGAAGCCCGACGCCCGGGCCTGTGCGGCGAGCGTGCGGGTGTGCACCGCCAGCGGGATCCAGGCCACCAGGGCGACGGCCAGGCAGGCCGACAGCAGT
>NZ_CEEDOS010000125.1:0-257 GCF_979256525.1 Klenkia sp. AC732
CTTCCGCGCGGAGGACCTGCGCAGCGTGTCCGCCGTCTTCGAGCGGCTGGCGCCCGGCGGCGCCGCCGACGCGAAGTCCAAGATGGGTCTGGTCAGCCTGCTGCGGATGGTGTGGGGCAGCGAGTACGTCGCCGCGCCCGACGCCAAGTTCGTCAACGACCGGGTGCACGCCAACAGCCAGCGCGACGGCACGTTCTCCGTCGTCCCGCAGAGGAAGGGCGGGGTGACCACGCCGGCCCAGCTGCGCAAGAGCGCCG
>NZ_CEEDOS010000126.1:0-257 GCF_979256525.1 Klenkia sp. AC732
CCGGCGGCACCGCCGGTGCCCTGGACCAGGGCTGGCGTCGCTGGCAGGCCGGCCACGACCTGGGCGCCGTCGTCTCGGCCGGCACCGTGCTCGCCCCGGACTGCCTGCAGCAGCTGGAGACCGAGCTGACCCGCACCGTCCGGCCCGGCGCCGTGGTCGCCCGCGACGCCGTGGACCTGCGGTTGGGCACCACGACGGCGGCCCGCCTGCTCCTGCGCGCCCGGCGGGGCGGCCCCGCCGGGCGCGCAGGAGCAGGC
>NZ_CEEDOS010000127.1:0-256 GCF_979256525.1 Klenkia sp. AC732
GTGCAGCTGCTACCCGATCGCGCTCCTGGGGCCCTCGCCGAGCTGGTACAAGTCCGAGGCCTACCGCTCACGCGTCGTCCGGGACCCCCGGTCGGTGCTCGCCGAGTTCGGGGTCACGCTGCCCGCGGACACCCGCATCGCGGTCTGGGACGCCTCGGCGGAGTCCCGGTACATGGTGCTGCCGCGCCGTCCCCAGGGCACCGCTGCGCTGGAGGAGGCCGCACTGGCCGCACTCGTCACGCGCAAGGGCCTCATC
>NZ_CEEDOS010000128.1:0-255 GCF_979256525.1 Klenkia sp. AC732
ACAACGACGGGGAGGGGAACGCCGTCCGCGACGCGTGGCGGCTGCGTGAGCTGCTGGGATGAGCGCGGCGTCACCCCGCCGGGGCTGGCGCGTCCACCTCGCCCCGGTACCCTCGCTCCCGTGCCTCGCGGTGAGGGACGGCTGACGCACGACCTCGACCCCCACGACTCCGGTCCCCAGGTCGCCTGTGGCGTCTTCGGTGTCTGGGCTCCGGGCGAAGAGGTCGCGAAGCTCACCTACTTCGGTCTCTACGCC
>NZ_CEEDOS010000129.1:0-255 GCF_979256525.1 Klenkia sp. AC732
ACGCTCACCTTGAGCCAGGCGATGTCCTGGAGGCCCTCCTCGACGGGGCGCTCCAGCGGGTCGCCCCAGCCCCCGCCACCCGTCGTCCGGACCCGGACGACGGTGCCGGCGGTCAGCGGCTCGGCGTCGGCGCGCGCGTCGACCTCGTGCTCGTCGGGGCCGCCCGGGTCGACGGTGCTCTGGCACGGCCGGCCGGCCTTGCCGCCCTTGACGCCCCAGCAGGCCAGGATCGAGCGGTCTGCGATGGACATGAAG
>NZ_CEEDOS010000130.1:0-255 GCF_979256525.1 Klenkia sp. AC732
GGCCCGTGCCGGTGAGCTGCGCGACGCGCTGACCGCCACCGCCACGGGCCTGCGGGACGCCCGGCCGGCCGGGGCCACCGCGCGGGCCGAGCTGGCCGCCGCGGAGTCCGAGCAGTCCGCTGCCGCGGGGCCGCCGGCCGGCACCCAGGGCGTCGCCGGGTCCGGCGCGGGCCTGCGGGTGGCCCCCGCCCGGGGCGCCCTGCGGGCCGCCGAGGCCCGGGTGACCGCCGCGACCCGCGAGGCGCGCCGGCGCGC
>NZ_CEEDOS010000131.1:0-252 GCF_979256525.1 Klenkia sp. AC732
GTGAGGTCCCGCCCGCCGCCGTCGGCCAGCGCGCCGACGACGACCTCGCGGGCGGCGGCCTCGTCGACGCCCGCCAGCTCGGGCACGGTGCCCACGGGCCGGCGCCGCCAGCGGGCGTACTCCGACCTCCGGGCGAGTGCGATGACGGCGCGCTCCGGGGTGGAGAACGAGGGCACCGAGCCGCGCTGGGGCATCCCCGACGACCTCGTCGTCCGCGGTGAGGACGGGATGCCCCAGCGCGGCGTGCAGGGC
>NZ_CEEDOS010000132.1:0-251 GCF_979256525.1 Klenkia sp. AC732
TCCCCCGCCCGTCGTGACCCCGCTCCTCCCCGGCGTGTCCCCCATCGGGGCGCACGGGTCGGTCGCGGGCGGCCTGGCCACCGGTGGCCTGGCCTACACCGATGCCGTCGGCGCGCAGGCCGTGCAGGTCGTCGTGGGCAACCCGCGGGGCTGGAAGCGCTCGGCCGGAGACCCCCGGCAGGACGCCGCGTGCACCGCCGGCTGCCTGGAGCGCGGGGTGCCGACGTTCATCCACACCCCGTTCCTGGTCA
>NZ_CEEDOS010000133.1:0-251 GCF_979256525.1 Klenkia sp. AC732
GATGGTCGCCGCCCGTCCGCTCGACCCTGGCGGCGCGCGCCGGGCGCTGCGGCTCGGCGCTGCCGGTGCGACTGCGGGCGCGGGCCGTGCGATCGACGGTGGGCGCGGTGCGGAAGCCGGGGCGCGGGGCGTCCGTGGCGATTTCTTCGGGCGCGCCGCCCTTCAGCGTGCGGCGGAAGGCGACGAGCTCATGCTGCTTCACTTCGCCGATCTCGCCGGTCGGCAGGTCGCCGAGAAGGAACGGCCCGTAG
>NZ_CEEDOS010000134.1:0-251 GCF_979256525.1 Klenkia sp. AC732
CAGTACTGCGATGAGTGGCAGGGCGGGGCGTAATTTTTTTAAGGCAGTTATTGGTGCCCTTAAACGCCTGGGGTAATGACTCTCTAGCTTGAGGCATCAAATAAAACGAAAGGCTCAGTCGAAAGACTGGGCCTTTCGTTTTATCTGTTGTTTGTCGGTGAACGCTCTCCTGAGTAGGACACATCCGCCGCTAGGAGCTTGCGGCCGTGCGCCCACTACACCCTCAATTCTGAAGAGCCATGGTACCGGAA
>NZ_CEEDOS010000135.1:0-250 GCF_979256525.1 Klenkia sp. AC732
CAGGCTGACCGCCAGGGTGACGTTGAGGCCCTCCTCGGTCAGCCGCTTGCTCGCCGGCACCAGCCCGACCGTGGACACGGTGACCGAGCGCTGGCCCAGCCCCCGGCCGTACGGCGCTGGGGTCAGCAGCGCGTCGAGGGTCTTGCGGCCCCGGGCGTAGTTGGCCAACGGCTCCCCCATGCCCATGAAGACCACGGTGGACAGCCGGCCCGGCCCACCGGGGATCTCCCCCGCCGCCATGGACGCCGCC
>NZ_CEEDOS010000136.1:0-250 GCF_979256525.1 Klenkia sp. AC732
GTCTGCGGGTGCTGCCGCGCGCGGTCGCGCTGGCCGCGGTGATGGCCGACCGGCGCAGCGTCGCCGGCGCCGGCACCCACGGCAAGACCTCCACCACCGCGATGCTCACCGGCGCGGTGCAGGCCTGCGGCGCGGACCCCTCCTTCGCCATCGGCGGGGACCACAACGAGTCCGGCTCCAACGCCCACTCCGGCACCGGGGTCGTCGGCGCACACGACGACCCCGGTGCGGCCCGGCTGCGCTCGGTGCC
>NZ_CEEDOS010000137.1:0-249 GCF_979256525.1 Klenkia sp. AC732
TTCTTGCCCTTGCCCCCGGACAGCGGCTGGCCGACCTTGCAGGTGTCGCGGTAGATCGCGAGGGCCTTGATGCCGAGCTTCCAGCCCTGGAAGTAGATGTTCTCGACGTCCTCGAGGGTCGCCGACTCGGGCATGTTGACCGTCTTGGAGATGGCACCGGAGATGAAGGGCTGGACCGCGGCCATCATCCGGCCGTGGCCCATCGGGGAGATGGACCGCTCGCCCATCGCGCAGTCGAAGACCTCGTAG
>NZ_CEEDOS010000138.1:0-249 GCF_979256525.1 Klenkia sp. AC732
AAGAGGCACCGAGGATGGCGACACCCGTCGTGACGAGCTCCGCCGTCGCGCACCCGCACGTGGGGGCGCCGGAGGGGGAGATGGGCGTGCCCGCCGGCCGCCAGGACCCCGCGCGTGCGCGGCAGCGTCCGCTGCCCACGCCCAAGCCCAGCGACCGGCACGGACCGGCCCGCATCGTGGCGATGTGCAACCAGAAGGGCGGCGGCGGCAAGACCACGTCGACCATCAACCTGGGTGCCGCCCTCGTCG
>NZ_CEEDOS010000139.1:0-249 GCF_979256525.1 Klenkia sp. AC732
GTCCACCAGCAACCGCCGCACGGCGGGGACGGCGGACACCGGCGAGTCGGCCCGGGTCACCTCTCCCCCGCGGATCCGGGGGGCGACGTCGACGCCGTCGACGGTCACCGTCTCGGTGTCGGCGGACGTGCCGACCCGGATGTCGGCGGCCGCCCCCGTCCGCTCGACGGCGCCGGCGTCCTCCAGCTCGACGCCGGCGTCCAGGACGGCGTCGGTGGCCGACCGGTAAATGGCGCCGGTGTCCAGGTA
>NZ_CEEDOS010000140.1:0-249 GCF_979256525.1 Klenkia sp. AC732
GGCCGAGCCCGCGGCGTCGGGCAGCGTGTTCGGGGCCCCGAAGACGCCCAGCGCGGCGTCGCCCTCGACCTTGTTGACCAGGCCGTCCTCGACGGAGGTGGCGTCGACGACGACGGCGAAGAACCGGGTGAGCAGCGCGACCATCGCCTCCGGGCCCAGCTCCTCGGCCAGCGAGGACGAGCCGGAGACGTCGACGAACAGCGCGGCCACGGTGCGGGTCTCCCCGCCCAGCTCCACCCCGTTGCGCAG
>NZ_CEEDOS010000141.1:0-248 GCF_979256525.1 Klenkia sp. AC732
GGCCTGGGCGCGCAGCGCCGCGTAGGCGATCAGCCCGGTCTCCGGGTCGGTGCCGTAGCTGGCCTGCTCGAACATCTTGCCGCTGAGGTTGGGCCGGACCCCGTGTGTGAGGTGGCCGCCGGCGTCCAGGCTCATGCCCAGCATCCGCTGGTCCCCCCGCGAGCGGCGCAGCACCGCCCAGTCCTCGGTGGTGAGCGCGTCGACGTTCTTCACCCCGGCCCTCGCCGAGGCCGGGGACTCCACCCGGT
>NZ_CEEDOS010000142.1:0-248 GCF_979256525.1 Klenkia sp. AC732
GGCCCGAGCTCCTCGAGCACCAGCAGCACGGTCGCCGAGGAGCAGTTGCCGTGCTCGGCCAACACCCGGCGCGACGGCGCGATCTGGTCCTCGGTGAGCCCCAGCTGGGCGCGCGCGACGTCCAGGATCCGGGGCCCGCCCGGGTGCACGGCCCAGCCGGCGACGGCCTCGACCCGCAGGCCGGCGGTGTCCCGCAGCTCCTGGACGACGTCGCCCACGTGCCGGGCCAGCACGTCGGGCACCCGCGG
>NZ_CEEDOS010000143.1:0-247 GCF_979256525.1 Klenkia sp. AC732
CGGTCCACCCCATCGGAGGACGTCCGCCCCCGTGCCTGGAACCCCTTGGTTCCGTTGTACTGGGTGTCGTCGTCCGTTGACCCTGGGTGGAGGTGTGCACTGTGTCTTCTCGTCGTGGTGTGCGTCTGTCCCGGGTCGCCGGGCGGGCCCTGACCGTTGCTGGGCTGGGCGTGGGGGTGTGGTTGGCCGGTCAGGCGACCGCGCAGGCCGATGAGGCCCCCTCGCTGGGTTCCGCGCTGGCCGGGGT
>NZ_CEEDOS010000144.1:0-247 GCF_979256525.1 Klenkia sp. AC732
CCTTCAGCTCCCACTCCCGGCCGACCGCCTCGTCTACGGGGAGACGACCTCCTACACGGAGGTCGATCGGGTCCGCGACCTGCGGACCTCCCCGGACCTGGGTGAGGCCACCCCGATGGACGACGGGTTCTTCTCCCTGCCCGGCGGTGTCACGACCACGCTCACGTTCTTCGACCCCGCGGTCACCCTGAGCCCCGCCGACCCCGGCACCACGCCCGGCACCACCCCGGGCACCACCCCCGGCAGC
>NZ_CEEDOS010000145.1:0-247 GCF_979256525.1 Klenkia sp. AC732
CGCCCGAGCCGGTGACCAGCATCGGGAGTGCTACAGCCGCGTCTCCAACAATCATCAGGGTGTCGCCCGCGGCTCCCACGTCCTCGACAGGCACCAGTTCCCAGGTCTCTAGCGGACCCTCCGTCTCCGGCGCGCCCCGGCGCAGCGGAACCACGGGGGTGGCGTTCTTACCCGGCCCAATCAGTTCAGGTCTGCCGGGAGTGGCACGGCGGGAGCCACGCCCGGTTCGTGGGCGATCCTCAACTAC
>NZ_CEEDOS010000146.1:0-247 GCF_979256525.1 Klenkia sp. AC732
GGCCTGCAGGCCGGCGGGCAGCTGCGCGGGGTCCAGCCGGTCGACGACCCGGGAGGCGGCGCGGAAGTCGTGCGAGGCGGTGTTGGTGTTCGGGAAGGCGAGCACGGTGTCGCCGGCGGCGTTGGCGGACTCGACGCCGCCCACGTTGTCCTCGACGGCCCCGGCGTCGGCCGCGTCCTCGCCCAGGGTGCGCAGCGCGTAGGCGTAGGCGGCCGGGGCGGGCTTGGACTCGGTGACGACGGAGTTG
>NZ_CEEDOS010000147.1:0-247 GCF_979256525.1 Klenkia sp. AC732
CTCGTGGCCGCCGCAGAACGGGTAGGTCATGACCTGCAGGTCGCCGGTCGGGAGGTGGTCGTCGGAGTGGCACAGCCCGGAGGCGGCCAGCTTGACCTGGACCTCGCCGCGACGCGGGGCGTCGAGCTCGAGGGTGACGGTCTCGTAGGACCCGGGGGACGAACGGAGGATCGAGGCGCGAGTGGTGGTGGGCATCGTTGCTCCTGTGCTTCGCTCGAACTGGGTGGCACCTGGTGCCACCCAGTTC
>NZ_CEEDOS010000148.1:0-246 GCF_979256525.1 Klenkia sp. AC732
GTGTGGACCGACGCCGTGCAGCGCTCCCGGTGCCTGGACTCCCTGCTGGTCGACGGCCTGGTCGTGCAGTCCGAGGACGACCGGTTCGCCCTGCCCTCCTGAGGGCGGCCGCACGCGGCGAGGGCCGCCACCCGCTGGTGCGGGTGTCGGCCCTCGCCGGTGGTGCGGGTCGCTCAGGCTGCGGTCCCGCGGCCGCGGCCACCGGCCCCTCGTCGTCGCCGTCGGCGCCCGCGAGGGAGACCGGCG
>NZ_CEEDOS010000149.1:0-245 GCF_979256525.1 Klenkia sp. AC732
GTTGAGCTTCTTCGTGCAGGAGCCCAGCGGGATCATCGTCCGGTCCTGCGCCAGGGCCTTGTCGCTCAGCGAGCGCAGGTAGCGCAGCATCGCGGTCTCGCTGCGGTGCGCCGCGAACGTCGGGTGCGTCAGGTACGGCGTGGTCCGGCGCAGGGCACCCGGCAGCGCCTCGGTGGCGGCGGCCAGGTCGCCGGCGGCGACGCCGCACGCCCCGGCGACGACCCGCAGGGTGTCCACCGACGTCG
>NZ_CEEDOS010000150.1:0-245 GCF_979256525.1 Klenkia sp. AC732
GTGGAGGCCCTGCGCGATCGCTGCGACCATGCCCTCGGAGGGCTGCGGGCCGCGCTGGCGCTCCAGGCGGGCGTCGTAGTCCGCGGACATGAAGGCCAGGGCGGCGACCTCCTCCCGGCGCAGGCCGCTGGTCCGCCGGCGCGGCCCGCGCGGCAGGCCGACGTCCTCGGGCTGCAGGGCCTCCCGGCAGGTGCGCAGGAACTCCGCCAGCCCGGAGCGGTCGATGTCCACGCGCTCCCCCACGT
>NZ_CEEDOS010000151.1:0-245 GCF_979256525.1 Klenkia sp. AC732
GTGACGACGTGATTCCGTGTGTCGTCTCGGTTCCTCCCTGCAGGTAGACGGCAGGTCCGTCCGATGTGTCTTCCCCGGACAGCAGCCGGTAATCCCGCGTGACGACGCGAGGAGCGTCGTCCGCCGGGGCGAGGTCGCCGAGCAGCGACCGCAGCGGGGCAGGCCGGAAGCCGGTCGCGAGGACCAAGGCGTCGCACACGAGCGTGTCGGCGATGCCGTCGATGGCGTCGCGCACCGTCACCTCG
>NZ_CEEDOS010000152.1:0-244 GCF_979256525.1 Klenkia sp. AC732
CAGCAGTGCCCAACCCAGCAGCACGAGCACCAGGGGCGAGGTGGCCTTGACCGTCGAGGCGACCGCGCTGGGCAGCAGCTGGGCGGAGACGTAGACCAGGGCGTAGAAGACCCCCACGGTCAGCGTGCCCAGCACGGCCGACCGCCACCACCAGGCGCCCCGGGGGAGCCGGCGGACCCGGACCAGGAGCAGCAGGCCTGCCGGCAGTGCCCGCAGCGCGCCACCGGTGAGCGGGACGCCGGCG
>NZ_CEEDOS010000153.1:0-244 GCF_979256525.1 Klenkia sp. AC732
GCCCATGGCACGCAGCAAGCCCACAGACGCCCCCGCCCCGCCGACGAAGTCCGGGAAGGGCGCCTCGGGGTCCACCAAGGTCGACGCCAAGGGCGTCAAGGGCGCCAAGGCCTCCACGGCCCCCAAGCTCGGCAAGGACGGCAAGCCCAAGGTCGGCCGCTGGTCGAAGATGAAGACCCAGGGCGGCCTGATCAAGCTGGCCTACAAGCTCCCGTACAAGAACGACCCCAAGCTCCCTTGGATC
>NZ_CEEDOS010000154.1:0-244 GCF_979256525.1 Klenkia sp. AC732
GTGACCTGGGGCTTGCGCCCGCGCAGGGTGGGCAGTTCCCCAGCGGCCAGGTGCGTGTCGCACAGCTGCACGAGCGCGTCGGCGCGCTGCTGCGCGCGGGTGCGGCTGTCGCCGGCAGGTCGGTCGGCCTGCACGAGGGACTCCCACGCGGTCGCGACCTTCTCCCCGCCGATCGCGTCGAGCTGACCCCGGATGCCCCTGCTGCCGTCACCGTGGCCGGGGAGGGTGAGCCCCCGGTCGGCGG
>NZ_CEEDOS010000155.1:0-243 GCF_979256525.1 Klenkia sp. AC732
GTCCCCGGACGAGGGCACCGTGCTGGCCCGGCGCGGCCCGCGCGGGCACCGGCACGTCGTGGTCAGCGACGTCGCCACCGGCGAGCAGCGCCGCGTCGTCCCGCTCCGGCACGCCGGCGGGCAGGCCAGCGAGGACGGCCGGTTCGGCCCGGAGGGCCGGTCGGTCTGGCTGCGCGCGGCGCTGCCCGGGCCGCCCGGGGCGGACCGCACGGCGGTGCTGCAGGTCGACCTGTCCGCGGACGC
>NZ_CEEDOS010000156.1:0-243 GCF_979256525.1 Klenkia sp. AC732
GCTCGGCGGCGGTGACGGCGGCCGGTGGCTGGTAGGCCTGGACGAGCCGCGCGGAGCCGGGCACCTGGGCCAGCAGCTCGGCGTGGCTGCCGCGGGCCACGTGCCGGCCGCGGTCGATCCACACGACCTCGTCGGCCAGCGAGATGGTGGCCTGCCGGTAGGCGACCACGTCCACGGTCGCCGGCTGGTCGGTGTTGCGCAGTGCGTCCAGGATCCGCGCCTCGACGCTGGGGTCCACGGCGC
>NZ_CEEDOS010000157.1:0-243 GCF_979256525.1 Klenkia sp. AC732
GGCGGATCCAGACGCGCTCCTGGATGCCGCGGGCACCACGGTCGTAGGCCATGACGGCCTCGGACGGGGAGGAGTAGGCCTCCTTGAGCTCACCCTCGGCCGGCTCGTGGCCGGACGCCTTCAGGGTGGTCCGGTGGTAGAGCCCCAGCACCATGTCCTGGGTGGGCGCGGTGAGCGGACGACCGTCGGCCGGGCTCAGGATGTTGTTCGAGCTCAGCATCAGGATCCGGGCCTCGGCCGGCG
>NZ_CEEDOS010000158.1:0-243 GCF_979256525.1 Klenkia sp. AC732
TTGGAGTCCAGGGCGCGACCGACCAGCAGCCGGATGATCCGGTCGACGTCGACGGTGGGGTCGGCCATGTCCAGGGTCTCGACCGTCTGGCCGGCCCGGATGATCGTGGTGTGGTCGGCGATCGCGTCGATCTCGTTGAGCTTGTGCGAGATGATGATCGAGGTGAGCCCGCGGTCCTTGAGGCCGCGGATCAGCCCGAGCAGGTGCGCGGTGTCGGTGTCGTTCAGCGCCGCGGTGGGCTCG
>NZ_CEEDOS010000159.1:0-243 GCF_979256525.1 Klenkia sp. AC732
GCACGTCGTGCAGGGCGTCGTCGGCGTCCATCGCGGCGTCGACGTCCCCGGCCCGGACGGCCGCGGCGACCCGGTCGTTGGCCGCGCGCAACGTGGCGACGTCGTCGGCGCTCACGGCGGGGACGGCGGTTCGGACGGCGAGCTCGTGCATGGCCCGGACGACGCCGCGGTCGCCCGCCGGCACGTCGGCACCGAGCCGCTGCCGGCCACCGCCTGGGGCGACGCGGTCAACGCGGCCTACAC
>NZ_CEEDOS010000160.1:0-242 GCF_979256525.1 Klenkia sp. AC732
ATGCTCGGGGGCGGGGGCTCCGGCGGCTGAGCCCTACCTCGCGTAGGGGAAGAAGCCCCGACCGGGCTTCCGGCCGAGCAGGCCGGCGTCGACCATGCGCAGCAGCAGCGGCGGCGGCGCGAACAGCGGCTCCTTGAACGCCTCGTACATCGACTGCGCGACGGCGGCCGTGGTGTCCAGGCCGATCAGGTCGGCCAGCGCGCGGGGGCCCTGCGGGTGGGCGCAGCCCTGCACCATGCCGG
>NZ_CEEDOS010000161.1:0-242 GCF_979256525.1 Klenkia sp. AC732
CCCACAACCAGGAGAAGTAGAACCGCGGCATGACCGGCGGCCAGCTGTGCACTCGGGCGATCGTCCGCCGCAGGCGGACGTAGGGCCGAGAGGTCATCGGACGAACCCGCCTTGGACCACCATGGGCTCCTCCGGTCGGCAATCCGGATGATCATGGCCGGTCGACCGGGAACCCGCGCCCCCTCCGACCCCGCCGGAGGAGGAGCCCGCTGGTGGTGGTCGCCCGTCCGACTCAGCGGGCC
>NZ_CEEDOS010000162.1:0-242 GCF_979256525.1 Klenkia sp. AC732
CCACCAGGGCGACCGCGATGAGCACCCGGGCGAGGACGGGGCGTTCCTCGGTGACCAGGTCCAGCACCTGGAAGACCTGGAAGACCAGCCACGGGACGGACCACGCCAGCCTCCGCCACAGCGGCGGGCGGGTCTCGGGGACGGGCTGCACGGGGGTCAGTCTCCCGCTCAACCGGCCCCGGCGTGCCAGGGACGCCGGGCACCGACCGCCAGGGCCGCCGCGGTGAACAGCAGCGCGAAGC
>NZ_CEEDOS010000163.1:0-242 GCF_979256525.1 Klenkia sp. AC732
CACCGGCAGCTTCATCAGTCGGATGGTGTTGGTGACCTGCGAGCGGCTGCGGCCGATCTTGGCGGCGAGCTCCTCGAGGGTGGCGCCGAACTCCTCCAGCAGCTGCTGGTAGGCCGCCGCCTCCTCGAGCGGGTTGAGCTGCACCCGGTGGCTGTTCTCCAGCAGGGCGTCGCGCAGCATCGCGTCGTCGGAGGTGTCCCGGACGATCGCCGGCACGGTCTGCCGCTCGGCCGCCCGCGCGG
>NZ_CEEDOS010000164.1:0-242 GCF_979256525.1 Klenkia sp. AC732
CGCACGTCTGCTACACCCTGGGCGGCGACGTCCCCGACGGCGTGGACGAACCCGACGTCCCCGGCGGGCGCGGCAACGCACCGGTCCAGGAGGGCAACGGTGCGGCCCACCAGCTGCAGCTGGGTGTGTACGGGGACCTGTTCTCCATCGTCGCGCTGTACGTCGAGCACGGGACCGTGCGGGACGCCGACCCCGGCCGGCTGCTCGCCGCCATCGCCGACACCGCCGGCGACCGGTGGCGG
>NZ_CEEDOS010000165.1:0-242 GCF_979256525.1 Klenkia sp. AC732
TCCGCCTGGACGGCCTGCAACCGGCTCCGCCGCACGCCCAGCCGCTGCTCGCGCCGGACCCGGGGGAACTGCTCGGGGTCCCCGACCAGCGGCACGGGGCGGCCGAAGCGCTTCCTCAGCGGGACGGCCGCCTTGCCCTGGGGCACCAGGGCGAGCAGCTCGCCGGTGGCCTGCACCGAACCGAACAGCAGGGTGCGGGCGTTCTCGAGCTGCTCGACCGACCAGGTCGCGGGGTCCCCGCC
>NZ_CEEDOS010000166.1:0-242 GCF_979256525.1 Klenkia sp. AC732
CCTCTCGGGCGGACGTCGTCCCTACTGGCGGGCGCGGCTCTTGATCCGGGCGGTGAGCTCGGTGACCGGGGTGGAGGTGGCCCGCCGCTCGCTCATCAGGCCGGTGATCTTCTTGACCGCGTGCCTCACGGTGGTGTGGTCCTTGCCGCCGAAGGAGGCACCGATCCGGGGCAGCGACAGCTCGGTCCGCTCACGGCACAGGTACATCGCGAGCTGCCGGGCGTTGACCAGCGTGCGGGAGC
>NZ_CEEDOS010000167.1:0-240 GCF_979256525.1 Klenkia sp. AC732
GAGTGCCACGGCGCAGGTTCCCCGCGCCCTGGCACTCCACTCAGAGCTCCAGGGCGAGCTCGGCGCGCATCACGGAGTCGGCCTGGTCGGGGGACACCCCGCGGGTGTGCTCCCGCCACACCTGGCCCCTGGGCGGGAAGACCGAGCGGTGCACCTGGGCGCCCGGATCCCACAGCCGGGAGCGCATGACCGCCTTCGCGCAGTGGAAGTAGGCCCGCTCGACGTCCATCACCAGGACCG
>NZ_CEEDOS010000168.1:0-240 GCF_979256525.1 Klenkia sp. AC732
GCTGGGGGTGGACGAGGACGTGAGCCCCGCCGTGGTCCTGGACCGGCTGCGGACGGCGGGGACCGGGGTGGGGCCCGCCCGCCTCACCGACGCCCTCGCCCGGGTGCTGGAGGGCGAGGTCGACGGCCACCGGGTGGTGCGTCGGGTGGCCGAGCTGCTCGACGCCCGCGTGCCCCTGGTCGACAGCGGGGGCCGGGAGGTCGCCCAGCACCCGACGTCGGAGGACGGGCAGCCCGACGA
>NZ_CEEDOS010000169.1:0-239 GCF_979256525.1 Klenkia sp. AC732
GTTGTCGGCCAGCATGAAGTGCTGGTGCACCATGCCCACGCCGGCCGCGATCGCGTCCCCGGGGCTCTTGCAGACGACCTCACGGCCGTCGAGCAGGATCTGCCCCTCGTCGGGGCGGTGCATGCCGTACAGGGTCTTCATCCGCGTCGACTTGCCGGCGCCGTTCGCCCCCACGATCGCGTGCACCTCACCGCGGGCCACCCGCAGCTCGATGTCTGAGTTCGCGACCGCCCCGGGGA
>NZ_CEEDOS010000170.1:0-239 GCF_979256525.1 Klenkia sp. AC732
GTTGCGGAAGTGCAGGTGGCTGTTGCGGGTGAGGGCGCCGGGCACCGGTGGCGGTGGCGTCCCGGGCGGCCTCGGCGTCGATCTCGGCGTCCCCGGCCGCGCCGACGGCGCCCAGGCCCTGCAGGAACGACCAGCGCGCCTCGGCGTCCACGGTCAGGCCGGGCACCTCGACGGACCCGTCCCGCAGGCCCCGCAGCACGGCCAGCTGCTCCTCGCTGCGGGCGGTGCCGGCCGGCGTG
>NZ_CEEDOS010000171.1:0-239 GCF_979256525.1 Klenkia sp. AC732
GCACCGTCTACGAGGGGACGACGCTGCGCGAGCACCTCGGGCGGCCGCTGCGACAGCCCGGTGGGGCAGCGGCCGCGGCCTCCTGAGCCGACCGTGGAGGCGCACTGGTTCCGGCCCACCCGCGGGGACGGCCGGGACGTCGGACCGGGGCCACGACCGGGGCCACCGACCACGCCCAGCCCACCGCCGTCCTGACCGCGGGCGCGGGTGCGGGTGGGGGGGCGGCCACAGTCGCGAGG
>NZ_CEEDOS010000172.1:0-238 GCF_979256525.1 Klenkia sp. AC732
GGTCCGCGCAGTCCGCCCTGCGCACCCTGATGGCCTCCGTCGGCGGCTCGGCCGACGCGGTCGCGGCCTCCAGCCAGCAGCTGGCCTCGTCCTCGGCGCGCATCTCCTCCTCGGCGGCGGAGACGGCCCTGCAGTCCGGGGTGGTGTCCGGTGCCGCCGACGAGGTGTCCCGCAGCGTGGCCACCGGCGCCGCCGGCGCCGAGCAGCTGAGCGCCTCCATCCGGGAGATCGCGCCGAC
>NZ_CEEDOS010000173.1:0-238 GCF_979256525.1 Klenkia sp. AC732
CCGGGCTGCGGCTGCCGCGGCTGCGGCGGCAGGCGTCCCGGGCCGGCGGCGGTCGACCCAGCCTGTCACATTGCGCTGAGTGGCCCGGGCCACGCCCATGGCCCCCGGCGGGACGGCGGCGGTGATCACCGAACCCGCCGCGGTGTAGGCGCCGTCCCCCACCGTGACCGGGGCGACGAACATGTTGTCGGCCCCGGTGCGCGCGTGGCTGCCGATCGTCGTGTGGTGCTTGGCGACG
>NZ_CEEDOS010000174.1:0-237 GCF_979256525.1 Klenkia sp. AC732
CGTCGGGGCAACCGCGGCGACTGAGCCGCGGCCGCCCGTCCGGGGCCCTGGCGGACCGCGCAGTCGCGGGCGCGGGTGAGGGCGAAGGCCAGCGCACCGGCGACCCCGACGGCGGCGACGACGTAGAACCCCCACGGGAACGCGATCCCGGCCCCGAGCAGCGCCCCGCCGATGAGCGGGCCGGAGAGCGCCCCCACCCGGCCGACACCGGCCGACCAGCCCCGCGCGGTGGCCCGC
>NZ_CEEDOS010000175.1:0-237 GCF_979256525.1 Klenkia sp. AC732
GACCGTGCCGGACAGGTCGACCAGGCCGGGGACGGGCACCTCGCCTTCGACCAGCTGGCCGGCGGCGTCGTAGGAGGTCACCGGGAGGGTGTCGCCGCCGGCCACGCCCTCGGTCTCGGCGAGCAGGATCTCGCCCGGACCGGTGGGGTACGCCCCGGCGGACAGCTGCTGCCCGCGCAGCAGCGGGTCCTCGGCCAGGGCGGTGACGGCGACGTAGCGGGCGCCGGTCCGGTCGGG
>NZ_CEEDOS010000176.1:0-236 GCF_979256525.1 Klenkia sp. AC732
GCCGAGCAGCTGCTGCGCCGGCTGTGGGGCCGCCCCGCCGAGGTCGAGGTCAGCGGCGACGCGCCCTCCGAGACCCTGCTGCGGGGGCGCTGAGGTGGCCCGCCGCGAGCGCAAGGCTCCGCCGGTGGAGCACCCGGAGCTGCCCGGTCCCACGCAGACCGCGGGCGGGACGGCGGAGATCCTGGGCGACGCCGCCCGGGAGCGCTCCTACGTGCTGATGCTCGACGGCGTCCCGC
>NZ_CEEDOS010000177.1:0-236 GCF_979256525.1 Klenkia sp. AC732
AACATGGACAGGTCGATCAACAAGTCCCGGGGGTGGTCGCCGGCAGGTCCGACGAGCCTGCCTTTGGACAGCCGTGTGATCACGTCGTGGAGCAGGGACCATCGCACGTCGACACCCGGGTGCGTGGCGGTCCCGTCGTCGCTAGTCGCCCAGTGTCCGTTCACTGAGCGAGGGAGACGAGGGCCATCGCCCCGCCGATCGCGGCGCCATAGAGGTCGTAGGGGTCGGCCGAACGG
>NZ_CEEDOS010000178.1:0-236 GCF_979256525.1 Klenkia sp. AC732
CCGACACCCTGCGGGCCCTGCGGGTCGAGCGTGCCGCGGCCCGGCTGGTCGCCCGGCCCGACCGGTCGGTGGCCGCCGTCGGCACGGCGTGCGGGTTCGCCGGGGAGGCCCAGTTCCACCGCGCGTTCCGGGCCGTCACCGGCCGGACGCCGGCCGAGCCCCGGGGTGGCACGCGGCGTCAGTGAGCCGGCCCGCAGGGTGAGTCCCGGCGGGTCCCGGGCGGCGCAGGGTGGGTG
>NZ_CEEDOS010000179.1:0-235 GCF_979256525.1 Klenkia sp. AC732
ACCCGGGACGACCCGGAGCGGCCCGGAGCGACCCGGGCCGACTGACCGTCGACCGGGGGCGCCGGAGACTCTGGCGGTCGGGGTCTCCGCCGGGCCCGCGTCACCGGACAGCACGACCTGGGCGAGGGCCTTCAGGGAGGTGCGCTCGTTCATCGCGGTCCGCTGGATCCAGCGGCAGGCCTCGGCCTCGGTGATCCCGCGGTCGGCCATCAGCTTGCCCTTGGCCTGCTCGACG
>NZ_CEEDOS010000180.1:0-235 GCF_979256525.1 Klenkia sp. AC732
CGCTCATGCCCATGCCGCGGCCGGCCTCCACGAGGCGGGGGTCCACGCCCTGCAGTCCGACCCTCGTGTTCCGCAGCACCGGCAGCACCGAGTAGAGGACCAGCGCGACGACGGCGGACCCGAAGCCGAAGCCCCGCCAGGTGGCCAGCAGCACGAAGAGCCCGATCGCCGGCGCGGCCGGACCGGTGTTGGCCACGCCCAGCACCAGCGGGCTGGCCCGCCGGAACGGGCCCCG
>NZ_CEEDOS010000181.1:0-235 GCF_979256525.1 Klenkia sp. AC732
CTGCTGGCCGCGCCGGTCAGCTGACGGGCGTGCCGGTCAGCTGCTCGTCGGCGGCCACGTAGCGCTCACGGGTGGCCGCGACGACGGCCTCGGGCAGCTCCGGGGCCGGGGACCGACGGTCCCAGCCCGAGGAGGTCAGCCAGTCCCGGACGTACTGCTTGACGTAGGAGGGCTGCGCGGCACCCGGCGACCAGGTCACCGCCGGCCAGAACCGCGAGGAGTCCGGGGTGAGGAC
>NZ_CEEDOS010000182.1:0-235 GCF_979256525.1 Klenkia sp. AC732
CCGACATCCCGCGGATCGCCAAGGTCGGCTTCCTCGTCGAGGGGCTGGTGTTCCACCCCGGTGACGCGCTCACCGACCCCGGCGTCGCCGTCCCGACGCTGCTGCGGCCCCTGCACGCGCCCTGGTCGAAGACCGGGGAGCTGATCGACTACCTGCGCCAGGTGGCCGCCCCGCAGGCCGACGCCGTGCACGACGGGCTGCTCAACGACACCGGTCTCGGCGCCATCACCGGGAT
>NZ_CEEDOS010000183.1:0-235 GCF_979256525.1 Klenkia sp. AC732
GCCGGGCACCCAGCCGGGCACCCCGCTGCTGCTGGAGACCAACATCGACGACCTGGTCCCGCGGTTGTGGCCCACCGTCCTCGAGCAGCTCTTCGCCGCCGGCGCCTCGGACGCCTGGCTGACCCCGAGCGTGATGAAGAAGGGCCGCCCGGCGCACACCCAGTCGGTGCTGACCCGGCCGGAGACGGCGGCCGCCGTCCAGCGGGCGGTGTTCACCCAGACCTCCACCATCGGG
>NZ_CEEDOS010000184.1:0-234 GCF_979256525.1 Klenkia sp. AC732
GCAGGGGTGCGGTGAGCAGGGCGGCGGCCGTGCGGCGCATCGTCACCGTCCCTTCGGGCGGGCCAGGGTCTCCACGACCCGGCCGACCCAGTCCCCGGCCAACGCCAGCAGCGCGACCAGCAGGGCCCCGCTGTAGAGCAGGGTGTCCAGGTTGAGGGTGATGCCGGTGGTGATCAGCAGGCCCAGCCCGCCACCGTCGATGAAGGTGGCCAGCGTGGCGGTGCCCACCAGCAG
>NZ_CEEDOS010000185.1:0-234 GCF_979256525.1 Klenkia sp. AC732
ACCCTGGCGCGGTCCAGCCACTCGTCGGTCTGGCTGTCCGCGATCACCGGGTGGGCCCACTCGTGCAGCGGGCCGGCGAGGAACTCGGCCGTCGGCACCGGGCAGCCCAGCTTGCGGCGGTGCAGGATGGCCGGCGGCACGATCTGCTCCATCGCCCGGCGCAGCGCGTCCTTGGACGCGTCGCCGCCGCGGGGGCCCCGCTGGTCCAGCGGGATGGTGCGGGCCACCTCGAAC
>NZ_CEEDOS010000186.1:0-234 GCF_979256525.1 Klenkia sp. AC732
CCGGTCCAGCTTGGCCGGGGCGTCGCCGGCGCCGTCCCGGAGCTCCTCGGCGCGGGTCAGGTTCGCCCGGACGACGTCGCTGACCACCTCGTCGAACAGCTCTTCCTTGCTGCCCCCGTAGTAGTACAGCGTGGCCCGGTCGGTGCCCATCGCGTCGGCGATCTGGCCGATGCTGGTGCCCCGGAATGCGTGGGTCTTGAACAGGCGCGCGGCCGCCTCGACGATCTCCTGGCG
>NZ_CEEDOS010000187.1:0-233 GCF_979256525.1 Klenkia sp. AC732
GCTCCCGCTTGCCCGGGAAGTGCTGGTAGAGCACGGGCTTGCTGACCGAGCGGGTCCGCCAGGCGATGAGCGGCACCGACGACAACCGGACCCGCGTCGACGGCGCCGTCGGCGTCGATGAAGTCGAAGTAGGCACCGACGGCGAGGCCTTCCGGCTGGTGTTCGAGTCCGACCTGCGCAACGACGAGGAGGTGCGCCGGGTCGTGGACCTGGGCGCCCGGGCCTGCGTCGAG
>NZ_CEEDOS010000188.1:0-233 GCF_979256525.1 Klenkia sp. AC732
GTGGGCGGCCAGTTCGCGGGCCAGCGCGTCGTCCCAGGCGGCCCGGTCGGGGTGGTCGGCGGGCCGGACGACGCAGGTCGGCAGCCCGCGCTCGCGGGGGGCGGCCAGCCCGGCGGCCTCGCGGTCGGCGCCGACGGCCCCGACCGTGAAGGGGCCGGGCTCCTCGCCGGGACCGGCCTGGGCCTGCCGCAGGGCCAGGCACAGCGACCCGACCCCCGAGACCAGCACGACCA
>NZ_CEEDOS010000189.1:0-233 GCF_979256525.1 Klenkia sp. AC732
CGGAGAGCCGGACGCCGAACCGCCGGTCCCGCAGCCCCGCCTCCCCCGAGGCGTGCGGGGCCAGCGCCGTCAGCCCGGTGCGCGAGCGGCCCGGGCCACCGGCCAGCTGAGCGGCGCGCAGCTGGGCGTAGACCGGGTAGGGGTCCAGCCGCCACGGCCGGTGCCGCAGCCGGGCCACCCGGTCCCCACGCAGAGCCAGGGCCAGCCCGCCGGCGCGCAGTGCGCCGATCCGC
>NZ_CEEDOS010000190.1:0-233 GCF_979256525.1 Klenkia sp. AC732
ACGTGCGGGTGCACCGGGTCCAGCTCGGCGGCGTCCTCGCACAGCAGCAGCCGGTCGGCGGGCGGGGCGCAGCCCAGCAGGGCCGACAGCAGCGTCGTCTTGCCCGTCCCGGTCCCGCCGGTGACCAGGACGGCCAACCGCCGGGCCACCAGCGCGCGCAGCAGCGGCGCCACCCCACCGGGCAGCGCGCCGGGTCCGGCTGTCGCTGGACGACCTGGACGCCGCCGGCGCGC
>NZ_CEEDOS010000191.1:0-233 GCF_979256525.1 Klenkia sp. AC732
CCTCGACCCGGCCTCCGGCCCGGTGGCCGGCGGCACCGTGGTGACGCTGTCCGGCACCGGCTTCCTGGCCGGCGCCACCACGGTCACGGTCGGCCCGGACACCGGGGCCGCCGGGGCCGTGACGGTCGTGTCCGCGACCGAGCTCCGGTTCACCACCCCCGGGGGCCCGGCCGGTCCGGTCGACGTGTCGGTGTCCACCGCCGGGGGGACGTCGGGCCCGGTGGCCTTCACGT
>NZ_CEEDOS010000192.1:0-233 GCF_979256525.1 Klenkia sp. AC732
CGCCGGGATGGTCGCCACCGGGGCGGCGTTCGCCGACCGGTTGGGACCCACCGCCGGCCGGGGCTGGTGCACCCCGATGCCGCTGTTCCACACCGCGGGCAACGTGCTCGGCGTGGGCGGTGCGCTGTGGGCGCGGGCCGAGCACGTGGTGCTGCCCTTCGCGCCGGAGCCCGTGCTGGAGGGGCTGGCCGCCTGCCGGGTGACGATGCTGTCGGCCGCGCCGACCCTGCGGG
>NZ_CEEDOS010000193.1:0-232 GCF_979256525.1 Klenkia sp. AC732
GCTCGCGCTGACCCGCAGCCCCGCCGTCGCGCTGCCGGTGTTCTTCGTCTTCGGCGTGCACGCCTTCGTCGGGGGGACGACGTCGGTGACCGTGCGGCAGCGCGCCGTCCCCCAGCCGCTGCAGGGCCGGGTGGGCAGCGTGAACCGGGTCGGCACGTTCGGCGGGCGGGTGGTCGGCTCGGGCATCGGCGGCCTGCTGGCCCGGGAGTGGGGCGTCACCGCACCGTTCTGG
>NZ_CEEDOS010000194.1:0-232 GCF_979256525.1 Klenkia sp. AC732
CGCTGGTCCCGGTGTGCAGGACCTCAAGCGCACCGCGGACGGCCGCTGGCGTGGTGCCGGGCGGTGACGTCCCAGCGGCCAGGAGTTCACCGTCAGCGCGGGCTTCGTGTTCGTCGGGGCCGGCGGCGGCGCCCTGCCGCTGCTGCCGCGCGCCGACAACCCCGAGATCAAGGGCGTCGGCGGCTTCCCGGTCTCCGGGCTCTTCCTGCGCAACCGCAACCCCGAGCTGGTC
>NZ_CEEDOS010000195.1:0-232 GCF_979256525.1 Klenkia sp. AC732
CGAGGACGGCCGGACGCTGGTGGACTGCCTGCTCAGCACCCAGGCGCAGGAGTACTTCGCCCAGGAGACCTACGAGTACCCGATGGTCTCCGGCGGGCCGGTGGCCGACCAGCTGCCCTCGCTGGAGGACCTCGACGCCCCGACCATCGACTTGGACGACCTGGCGTCGCTGGCGGTCACGCTGCAGATGATCACCGCCACGGGGCTGGCCCGATCGACACCGCAGGGGCGC
>NZ_CEEDOS010000196.1:0-232 GCF_979256525.1 Klenkia sp. AC732
GCACGTCGGGGGGGGTCACGGTCAGGTCGCCATGTCCACGCAGCGCGAGTAGTGACCCTGGAAGGCGCCGGTGACGTTCGCGGTGGGGCCGTTGCGGTGCTTGACCAGCATGATGTCGGCCTCGCCGGCCCGCGGGGACTCCTGCTCGTACATGTCCTCGCGGTGGATCAACATCACCATGTCGGCGTCCTGCTCGATGGAGCCGGACTCACGGAGGTCGGACAGCATCGGC
>NZ_CEEDOS010000197.1:0-232 GCF_979256525.1 Klenkia sp. AC732
GCCCCGGGCGATGACCCGGCCCCGGTCGATGACCACCAGCGCGTCGGCGAGCCGGTCGGCCTCCTCCAGGTACTGGGTGGTCAGCAGGATGGTCGTGCCGTCGCTGCCCAGGTCGGCGATGAACTCCCACATGCCCAGCCGGCTGCGCGGGTCCAGCCCGGTGGTCGGCACGTCGAGGAAGAGCACCCGCGGCCGGGCGATCAGCGAGGCGGCGATGTCCAGCCGTCGGCGC
>NZ_CEEDOS010000198.1:0-232 GCF_979256525.1 Klenkia sp. AC732
CGCCCAGCGCCCGGCCCAGCTCCCGCGGGCGGCCCAGGGTGTCGCCGTGCCAGCACGGCATCGGCCCGGGCGGCCCGGGCGCGGGGGTGCCGAGCACCCGGTCGTGGGTGATCTCCTCGATCCGCCACGAGGAGGAGCCCAGCAGGAAGACGTCGCCCCCCCGGGACTCGTAGACCATCTCCTCGTCGAGCTCACCGACGCGCCGTCCACCGGTCTCCCCGCCACCGGAGAC
>NZ_CEEDOS010000199.1:0-231 GCF_979256525.1 Klenkia sp. AC732
CACCCACACCGTGAGGACGACGTCGCCGGTGCCCCGCCGGCTGATGCGCGAGCACGTGGCCGCGGTGGCCCAGCGGCACGGCGGCACCGGCGACGTCGGCCTCACGGTGTGGGTGGAGGGCGGCGCGGAGCTGGCCACGCAGACCTGGAACCCGCGGCTGGGCATCCAGGGCGGGCTGTCCATCCTGGGGACGACGGGCGTGGTCGTGCCCTACTCGTGCGCCTCCTGGAT
>NZ_CEEDOS010000200.1:0-231 GCF_979256525.1 Klenkia sp. AC732
GCTGCTCGCCCCGGCCTCGGGACGGCGGGCGACCGCACCGATCTGCACGAAGAGCCGGCGCGCCCCGTCGCAGGAGCTGCTGACCATGAACGGCAGCAGGAAGCTGGCCGCGCCCACGCCCAGCCAGGTGCCCAGCTCCTGGGTGCGGGGGACGTCGCCGGCCCTGCGTGCCTTCTTGAGGCGTTCGGGAGTCGGTTTCTCTGTCTTCTCACCACCCGGTCCGTCCTTGGC
>NZ_CEEDOS010000201.1:0-230 GCF_979256525.1 Klenkia sp. AC732
GAACGCCTGCACGGCGGGGACGTCGGGGGCGTCGAGGAACAGCTGCAGGAAGCGGGGCAGCCGCGGGTCAGCGACGGCGCCGAGGTCGTGGGCGGCGGACTGCTGTCGGGTGGCCAGCGCGAGGACGTCGGCCGCCGACGCGCAGACGCCGTCCTCCCCCTGGTCCGTGCCGCTGTCGAGCACGACCAGCCCGGGTCGGACGTCGACGAGCAGCGGCAAGGACCAGTGGG
>NZ_CEEDOS010000202.1:0-230 GCF_979256525.1 Klenkia sp. AC732
CGGCGCCGACGCCCGCGGCCCGGCACTTCTGGTCATCGACAAGTCCGAGCCCGGCCTCTGGCGGGTGCGCCAGATCCTGGACTACCCGGCCGGTGACCACGACTGGGGATTCGAGGTCGAGGTCGACCTGGAGGCCTCCGACGTGGTGGGGCCGGCGGTAATCCGCCTGGTGGAGGCCGGCCGCATGGACTGACCCGTTGACCGGCCCGGTCAACGGGTCAGTCCTTGCG
>NZ_CEEDOS010000203.1:0-222 GCF_979256525.1 Klenkia sp. AC732
TGCCGGTGCCGCTGCAGCAGTTCGCCGGACCCCTGACCCCGAACTGAGCCGGGCGCCCGCCGTCTGATCCGCTCGGCCGCCGAGATCGCAGGACGGGCACGGAGACACGCCGACGTCACGCCTACCACCGGGCCCGTCCTGCGATCTCGGCACGGCGGACGGTCGCGCGGCGGTGTGGTGCCTGGTCGCGGCCCCGGTCAGCGGGGCTGGGTGGTCCCGCGC
>NZ_CEEDOS010000204.1:0-211 GCF_979256525.1 Klenkia sp. AC732
GCCGGGCGGGCGGCGGGACGCTGCACCGGCGGGCGGGCGGCGACCCGGGCCTGACGGCGGACGGCGGTGCGCCGCTCCCGCTGAGCCGCGGCACGGATGACCATCACGTAGCCGACGACCGCGAGGTCGAGCAGCACCTGGGGTGCCCAGAGCCACGAGCGGTAGGCGATCGCGCCGACCAGGGTCAGCAGCGCCAGCGCGGCCAGCCCGG
>NZ_CEEDOS010000205.1:0-167 GCF_979256525.1 Klenkia sp. AC732
GTCGCGTGGACGCAGGCGCACGATGTTGTCACCATGGGGCCCTGCCCGCGCAGGTCAGGAGCGGTCCGACACCGTCGCCGGGCCCCCGACCAGCCCCGTGACGAGGAGGTGGACGAGGCCGTGCCCCGCCCACGCTCCACCGACACCGGCGACCTGACCGCGCGGTT
>NZ_CEEDOS010000206.1:0-167 GCF_979256525.1 Klenkia sp. AC732
TGGTCCTGCGGCTCCGGGACGACGTCGCCGTCGGCGTCGGACTCCTCGCGCTCGATGCCGGCCTCGGCCTCGGCGGCCTCCAGCTCGGCCTCGAGGGCCTCGGCGGTCGGGGCGGCCAGGAAGCCGATGACCTGGGCCTCGGGGTCGGTGAGCAGCGTCGCGCCCTC
>NZ_CEEDOS010000207.1:0-159 GCF_979256525.1 Klenkia sp. AC732
GGCGCGGGCACCAGGGTCCAGCAGGGCGGGGCCGTGTCGGTCCTGGTCAGCAACGGCTCGGGCTACGCCGCCCCGGCCCCGGCACCCGCGCCGGCCGACCCGAACGCACCGGACACCAACGGGGACGGCCAGCCCGGCTGACCCCGCCCCGCCCGCGCG
>NZ_CEEDOS010000208.1:0-157 GCF_979256525.1 Klenkia sp. AC732
TGAACTGCGTCTGCGCGACGACCTGGACCTTCAGCGGGGCGATGGTTGGCACGGGTGAGGACCTTACGGCGGGTGCCCCGACACATCGAGTCCCCCGGGGTGTGGTGTGCCCCCTGGGGCCCGTGGGCCGTCATGCTCACCACGTGCTGCCCGCCCG
>NZ_CEEDOS010000209.1:0-155 GCF_979256525.1 Klenkia sp. AC732
TCCGATGACATCCGGGACTCCCCGGCGTTGAACGTGGCCGCGCAGTTGCAGTTGCAGGGGGCCACGGTGCGGGTGACCGACCCGGCGGCGGGGGACAACATCCGGCGGTCCTGGCCCCAGCTGGACGTGGTGGACTCCGCCGAGGAGGCCGCCGA
>NZ_CEEDOS010000210.1:0-146 GCF_979256525.1 Klenkia sp. AC732
GAGCTGGGTGGAGCACCCCACGGTCCGCCGGGTGGTCGAGTTCGTGCCTGCCGCGCTGCTGGCTGCGCTCGTGGCGGCGCTGGCGTTGGCGCTGCGGGCGCCGTTCGTCGTGGTCCTGCTGCTGGCCGGCGCGGCGGGTGCCGGGG
>NZ_CEEDOS010000211.1:0-131 GCF_979256525.1 Klenkia sp. AC732
GTGGTGGGTGTTGCCGGGTCCTGATGATCGGGGCGCTGCGCCGGGACCGGGTGGGTGGTGGGTGTTGCCGGGTCCTGATGATCGGGGCGCTGCGCCGGGACCGGGTGGGTGGTGGGTGTTGCCGGGTCCTG
>NZ_CEEDOS010000212.1:0-127 GCF_979256525.1 Klenkia sp. AC732
ACCCCGTCGCCCCCCACGGCACGCTCCGCGCGCCGCGGGGCCCTGCGACGGGGCCGATCAGGTCCCTAGCGGGGCTGTGGAAGGACCCCGTCGCCCCCCACGGCACGCTCCGCGCGCCGCGGGGCCC
>NZ_CEEDOS010000213.1:0-90 GCF_979256525.1 Klenkia sp. AC732
CCGAGCAAGGGCTGCTCGATGTGACATCGAGCGGTCTCGTGCCGAGCAAGGGCTGCTCGATGTGACATCGAGCGGTCTCGTGCCGAGCAA
>NZ_CEEDOS010000214.1:0-79 GCF_979256525.1 Klenkia sp. AC732
AGGGCCAGCAGGGCCAGCAGGGCCAGCAGGGCCAGCAGGGCCAGCAGGGCCAGCAGGGCCAGCAGGGCCAGCAGGGCCA
>NZ_CEEDOS010000215.1:0-78 GCF_979256525.1 Klenkia sp. AC732
GGGGGGGGGGGGGGGGGGGGGGGGGGGGGGGGGGGGGGGGGGGGGGGGGGGGGGGGGGGGGGGGGGGGGGGGGGGGGG
>NZ_CEEDOS010000216.1:0-78 GCF_979256525.1 Klenkia sp. AC732
GGACCGCAGGACCGCAGGACCGCAGGACCGCAGGACCGCAGGACCGCAGGACCGCAGGACCGCAGGACCGCAGGACCG
>NZ_CEEDOS010000217.1:0-78 GCF_979256525.1 Klenkia sp. AC732
TTTTTTTTTTTTTTTTTTTTTTTTTTTTTTTTTTTTTTTTTTTTTTTTTTTTTTTTTTTTTTTTTTTTTTTTTTTTTT